>CACXDT010000017.1 GCA_902766405.1 Oscillospiraceae bacterium | reverse complement strand
CGCCGAACTCCTTGCGCATGGCGGAGGCGATGTCATAGTCGCGCCAGGGCAGGTTCGGCGTAAAGAGCACGATGCCGCGCGTCTGGTCGATGACGCCGGGGGCGCAGGAGGCGATGGCCTTGATCTTATCCCGCTTGATACCGGACTCCTTGATCATCTCCTCGACGACGCTGACAATGACCTTTTCGACATTGTGACTCTCGCTGCCCTCCGCTTTGGAGCGCTTTTTCAGCCGGTAAATGATCTCCTTCTTCTCGTTGAAGATCGCGCCCAGGACCTTGGTCCCACCGACATCCAGGCAAATGCAATAGGATTCAGCCATAGTGTTACCTCCAGGCTTCCGCACAGCGGAAGATTTTTTATTCTGCGTATCGACTGTCGTCAGACGCCGTAGCTCTTGCCTCGCCCCGGTGTCACGAAGTGACGGAGAGGGGCCGCCATCCGCACAGGAATGCCCCTCTCAGGCGCTGCGCGCCAGCTCTCCCCTCGCCTTGCGGCGGGGGCGAGCCAAGAAAACGTAATTAGGATTCGTGCTTGATAAAACAGCCGATACCCATAGTATTTATCAGCCCTTCAGCACCCATTTGAGCCGCTGCCAGAAGCCCTTGGGAACTTCCACTTCCGGCGCAGACGCGTGGACTGGAGTCGGCGCGGGGACAGGCTCGGGGATCGGTGCGGGGGCAGGAGTGGGTGCCGGCTCAGCCGCGCCGGCGCTCACCGTCTCGGCGGGCTGCTCCTCAACTTCAGGCTCTGCAGAAGCCTCGGGAGCGGCATCCGGCAGCGTCACGCGGTAGTTGGAGAAATACTGGTACAGCGCCTCCTGGGACGAGGTGCCCTCGCCGTTCTCCTCTCGCAGATAGCGGCCGTCGGGCTGCATCGTGCGGGATTTCTCCTTATCGGCGCGCAGGGCGTCTAAAATGACGTTCAGCTGCTCGCGTGTCTCGGGCGTCACGGCCTCAATAAAAGCCTCGACACGGCGCTCGAGATTGCGGTTCAAGAGGTCGCCCGAGCCAATGAAGATGCGCTGCTCGTCCCCGTCGCCGAAGCTGTAGATGCGCGAGTGCTCCAGCCAGCGGCCGACCACCGAGCGCACCGTGATATTCTCGGTCTTGCCGGGGATGCCGGGCACCAGACTGCAGATGCCGCGGATGAAGAGCTCGACCTTCACACCGTGTTGGGAGCACTCGATGAGCTTGTCCATCACCTCGGCGTTGTTGACGGCGTTGGCCTTGATGGCCACATGGCCGCGCTCTCCCTTGGCGATCTCGGCGTCGAGATATTCGAGCACGCGGCTCTTGAAGCTCAGCGGCGCGACCCACAGGAAGCTGGTCACGGGCGGCAGCTCGCTGTTGATGAGCGCGGCAAAGGTCGCCTCGGCGTCCTCGCCGGCGGCGGGATTGGCCGTGATCAGCGACAGGTCGGTGTACTGCTCGCTCGTGACCTCGTTATAGTTGCCGGTGCCGACCTGGGTGATATAGGAGATGTTCCCCTCGTGCTGGCGCGTGATGACGCACAGCTTCGAGTGCACCTTGTGCTCGGGCAGGCCGTAGATCACGCGGCAGCCCGCGTCCTCGAGCATTTCGGAGTAGTCGATGTTGTTCTGCTCATCAAAGCGGGCGCGCAGCTCGAGCAGGCAGAGCACGTCCTTGCCCTTGTCGGCCGCGTAGGCCAGGGCCGCGGCGATCTTGCTGCTGGCCGACATGCGGTAGAGCGTGATCTTGATCGAGAGCACCTCGGGATCGTCGGCGGCCTCGTAGATCAGATCCACGAAGTTCAGCATGCTCTGGAACGGGTAGCTCAGCAGCAGGTCGTGCTGCTCGATATAGCGGAAATACTGGCCCTTCTGCAGGCCGATCTCGCGCGCGGGCCGGCGCTCGGGGTAGCTGTAGCCCTCGCGCTTCTGGATGCAGGAGCGGAAGGACAGGTTGAAGGGTACGGTGGTGTTGAAGACGACGTTCTCCTGCACCTTCAGCTTTTTGAGCAGCAGGGCGCTGGCCGCGTCGGTCAGCTTGCCATAGATGCGCACGCGCACGATCTGCTCGCGCTTGCGCTTGGTGAGCATCGTGGACATCTTCGCTCGCAGATCGCTGTCCTCGGCCGAGGACAGCAGGACATCGGCGTTGCGCGTGACGCGCACGATGGCGGATTCGCGGATCGTCTCCTTCTTCAGCAGCACCGGCAGGAAGTGGCGCACCAGATGGTTCGTCATGACGATCTTCTGCCTGCCCTCGATCTCGAAGCTCATGTAGGCCGGCAGACGGTGCAGCGGGATGACGCACAGGCGCGAAATCGCCTTGCTGTCGCCAAGGAAGGCGATCAGATAGGACTCCTGCCCCCACAAGAAGGGCAGCGACTGATCCAGGCCGACATATTGGGGCGCCAGCATATCGCGGATATCGCCGAAGAGCTTCTTGCTCATCAGCTCGTCCACCTTGCTGACCTTTTTGAAATCCAGCACCTCGATGCCGTCGCTGTGCAGCTCGGTGCGGATGGCCTTCCACACGCTCTCGCACAGCACCTGCTGCTCGCGCGTGATGCGCAGCACCTCGGCGATGGTCTCGCCCGGGCGCATGCCGGTGACGGCGTCGCGCTTGTCGGGCTCGAGCATGGCGCGGTGGGTCAGGATGCCGATGCGCACGCGGTAAAACTCCTCTAAGTTCGACTGATAGATCATCAAAAACTTCAGCCGCTCCAGCAGGGGTACCGTGGTGTCGGCCGCCTCCAGCAGCACGCGCTCGTTAAAGGCCAGCCAGCTGATCTCGCGGTTGATAAAGCAGCTCTGCTTTTCCGCCGCGGTTTTTTTCTCTTTTTCTGACATGATTTGCTTTACAGTCCTCTCGCGATGTGTTTTTCGCAGGCCTTCTCCAGCGCGTCGATCGTCAGCCGGAGCGTCTTGATGCGGGCGTATTTTTTGTCGTTGGATTCAATGATGTGCCAGGGGGCGTTCTCAGTGCTGGTCTTTTGCAGCATCTCGTCGACCGCCGTCTCGTACTGCGGCCACTTTTCGCGGTTGCGCCAGTCCTCCTCGGTCAGCTTCCACTGCTTTTCGGGCGTGTTCTGCCGATCGTTGAAGCGCGCAAGCTGGGTGTCCTGGTCGATGTGGATCCAGAATTTCAGCACGACGGCGCCCCAGTCGGTCAGCTGGCGCTCGAATTCGTTGATCTCGTTGTAGGCGCGCTTCCAGTCGTCCTCGCTGCAGAAGCCCTCGAGCCGTTCAACCATCACACGGCCGTACCAGGTGCGGTCGAAGCTGCAGATATGGCCGCTGCGCGGCAGCCTTATCCAGAAGCGCCAGAGATACTGGCGGTTGAGCTCGTGCGGCTCGGGCGAGGCAATGGGCTTCACGTCGAAGCCGCGCGGGTCGAGGGGCCTGGCGATACGGCGAATGTTGCCGCCCTTGCCGGCCGCGTCCCAGCCCTCGTAGCACAGGATCACGGGGATCTTGCGGCGATATACCAGATTGTGCAGCTCACCGAGGCGCTTTTGCAGCTTTTTCAGCTCCTCGTCGTATTCCTCGTCGCTGACCGTGGGCGAGAGATCGACATCAGAGAGCTTGGGCATGTCGATCAGCGGGAACTTCTCCTTAAAGGGCTTGCCGACATAGCGGCCCTCCTCTAGTCCCCGGTCGATCAGCTCGACCAGGAGCCGCAGCGCGTCGCGCACGGCCTTTTTGCGTTTTTCCCCGTTCAGCACGTGCCAGGGCACGGACTCGCCGGTCTCGGCCATGAAGTCCTTGTACGTCTCCTTGAAGAGCTCGTACTCACGGTGCTGCCACAGGTCGTCCTCGGTGACGCGCCACTCGGTCTCGTAGTTTTTCTTCTGCCGACGCAGGCGCTCGCCCTGTTCCTTTTCGCCGATGTCGAGGAAGAGCTTAAGCATCAGATAACCCCCGTCGCGCAGCTGCCGCTCGAACTCGCAGACCTCGGAGACGCGGGCGCGGTACTCCTTTTTGGTGATGTCGCGCCGCAGGTACTTGTGCACCGCTCCCTCCATCCAGCCGGAGTTATAGAACATGATCTTGCCGTTCTCCGGGATGGCCGTGGCGTAGGGGTAGAGGAAGGGGTAGCGCTCGTCCTTTTCCGGCAGCACGGCCGGTGAGGTGACATTGTAGAACCGCGGGTCGATCTCGCGGATTACTTCACCGATCAGGCTGCCCTTCCCGGCGGCGGCCCAGCCCTCGACCAGCACGATCACCGGCAGCTTCTTCTCCATCAGCTTCTGCTGCTGGGCCAGCAGGCGCTCGCGCAGCGCGCGGATTTCGCACTTCAGCTCGTCCTTGTTTTTCTTCTCTTCGCTGTTTTCCATAGCCTTGGATTTTTTCTCTTTTTTCATCTCTCCTGTCACTCCCCTGTTGGTTTTGGTTAAATCGCGGTGTTGATGATTTCCGTGTTATTCTGTTTAAATTATTTTACAACAGTTATTCAGGCAAGTCAATGGAGCAGTTGATGGCGGCTATCAGAAAAAGAGAAAAAGATTATGGTTGGCTAAGCTGCGATAACGTGTTATAATGCGATAGCTTGAGTTGTCATTAAAAGGATGGAACACCATGAACCTGGAATTTGTCCGCAAGCTCACGATCCCCATGGAGGTCAAGGAGCTGTACCCGATGACCGCCGGGATGATCCGCTGCCGGGAAGAGCGGCTGCGGCAGGAAAAGGAAATCCTCTCCGGCGCGGACGACCGCCTGCTGCTGATCATCGGGCCCTGCTCGGCCGACCGGCAGGACAGTGTGCTGGACTATCTCAATCGTCTGCGCGAGGTACAGGAGAAGGTGCGGGAGCGCATCTTCATCGTTCCGCGCGTCTATACCGATAAGCCGCGCACGACCGGCCTCGGCTACAAGGGCATGCTCCACCAGCCGGATCCCGAAAACAAGCCTGATATGTTCAAGGGCATCATCGCCACGCGCGAGCTGCACATGCGCGTCGTGCGCGAGACCGGCTTCATCAGCGCGGACGAGATGCTCTACCCCGAAAACTACCGCTATCTTGACGACCTGCTGGGCTATGTGGCCGTGGGGGCCCGCTCGGTGGAGGATCAGCAGCACCGCCTGACCGCGAGCGGGATCGACATCCCCGTCGGCATGAAGAACCCGACGAGCGGCGATCCGGCGGTGGCAATGAACGCACTGACGGCCGCGCAGAGCCGGCATACCTTCATCTACCGCGGCTGGGAGGTGCATTCCCAGGGCAACCCCTTCTCGCACGTCATCCTGCGCGGCTATGTGAATAAAGACGGCAGCACGCACCCCAATTATCACTATGAGGACATTCTGACCGTCAGCCGGCTCTACGATCAGCATCCGGCGCTGAAAAATCCCGGCATTATTATTGATACCAATCACGCCAATTCCGGCAAGCAGTTTCTCGAACAGCCGCGCATTGCCGAGGAGGTCATGCACAACCGGCGGCTGAATCCGATGGTGCGGCAGCTTGTCAAGGGCCTGATGGTCGAGAGCTATCTTGTCGACGGCTGCCAAAGCGTCGGCGGCGGGGTCTACGGCCAGTCGATCACCGACCCCTGTCTCGGCTGGGAAAAAACCGAGAGATTTATATACAAGCTGGCAGAGATGGCATAGTCAGACTTGGCAGTGTAGAAAAGTGGAAAAGAAGAGAGGCGGCAGCTTACACAGCTCCGCCTCATCCTGTAAAATGTCAGTATAAATATTTGACAAAAAACAGCGCAGAGGGTAGAATAGAGGCAACCTCGAAAGAGGCCACCGGAGAAACCCGGGCAAAAGGAATGCGCTGTTGAACGGCGGTTGGCCACTTCCCTATGAGGGGGGAGGTGGAGCTTATGGATAAGCGGAGATTTTTTCGCTTTCTGCTGTGCTTCATCGTGATCGTTTTGATCATGCTGTACATAGCACCTGAAGCTTATTGAGCCTTAAAAAGCTCGTTGACCGCCCGGCTGGTACCCGAGCGGTCAACTAATTTGTTGAAGCAGTAAGGGCCAACCGTCAAATCAACAGCGCCCTTTTGTGTTTTCATTATACCACGCGGGGATGTTTTGTCAAGCGGCAAAGCGCCCCGCTTTTTGCGGTCGGAGAGGAATACCACATACTGCGCATTTTGTATGGTCTTATCCCCGCTGCGACTGTTTCAGTGCCTCGGCGATCGCGGCGCGCTCGGCGCAGAGCTGCTCCCAGGTCTTCTCGCCGGCCATCAGCGCGGCCAGGCGCTTCATCTCCGCCGGAACGTCGATCTTCTGCGGGCAGGCCGCGCGGCACTTGCCGCAGCCGATACAGGCGTCGGCCATCTTCTCGCCAAGCGCCGTGTAGCGCGCGACGACGTTGAAGCTCTTTGCGACAGACATCTCGTTGGCCATGTTCAGCAGCAGCGGGATATCGAGCTGCTTCGGGCAGCCGGCGCAGCAATAGCGGCAGGCCGTGCAGGGGATCATGCTGGTCAGACTGACGCGGATCTCGTCGAGCAGGGCGAGCTCCTCGGCGCTCAGCGGCTTATGCTCAGAGAAAGTCTTGAGGTTATCCTGCATTTGCGCAAGATTCGACATACCGCTGAGGATCACCGTCGGCTGCGGCACCGTGGCGAGCCAGCGGAAGGCCCAGGCCGGGATGCTCTCCCCCGGGCGCAGCGCGCGCATACGCTCCTCAAAATCCCCGTCGAAGTGGGCCAGCCTTCCGCCGCGGACGGGCTCCATGACCCAGACGGGCAGCCCGGCCTCGCGCAGGATCTGCACCTTGCGCTCGGCGTTTTGCAGCTTCCAGTCGATGTAGTTGAGCTGGATCTGGCAGAACTCGAGATCCCTGCCGTAGCGCGCGACAAATTCCTCGAGCGCGTCGGCGCCCGCGTGGCTTGAAAAGCCGAGATGACGGATGCGGCCCTTCGCCTTCTGCTCGAGGAAATACTCCATGAAGCCGTTTTCGTGCTTGCCATAGTAGTTCTGGATCGAGTTTTCGTTGACATTGTGCAGCAGATAAAAATCGAAGTATTCGACGCCGCAGCGCCGGAGCTGCTCCTCAAAGACCTCGGCGGGCTGCAGGGGTTTCACGCCCTTGACGTTCTGGTGGCCGGGGAACTTGTCGGCCAGGTTCCACTGCTCGCGCGGATAGCGCGACAGTGAGCGGCCGAGGGACGACTCCGAACGGCCGCCGTGGTAGGGATAAGCCGTGTCGAAATAGTTGACGCCCGCGGCGATCGCCGCGTCGACCATGCGGTCGAGCTCCTCCTCGTCGATCAGCCCATCCGGGCGGGTCGGCAGGCGCATGGCCCCAAAGCCCAGAGCGGACAGTTGTTCGTTCTGAAATGTACGGTACAGCATATGTATCTCCTCCCATGCATGTTCACTTCACGGGAACAGTTTACAGCATTTCTATCCGGGATTCAAGCCCTTTCCCCCGCACTCTGCATCACAAAATGTGCAGCACAGGCTTACGCCCGGTCAGCAGCTCGCCGATCGCGTCCTCGTTGAGCTCGCTGCCGACGATGAGCAGCGCCGCGCGGGTCGGCGGCACAGGCTCGACCAGACAGCTGTCGTGCGTGGCGTTGAGCTGGTACCAGGCGCCGTCCTCCTCAAAAAAGCCCTTGACGCGCAGCACCCTGCCATAGCCGTCGGAAGCGAAGAGCGCCGAGGCACGCTCGATGAGCGCCTGCCGCCCGAGCGGCAGGTTGAGATACGGCAGCGACTGGATCGACTGCCTGCCGGACGCGACCGTCTTGACATAGTCCGGGGAGCCGTGGCCGCAGCGGGTGAGCATCGCATAGTCCGCGTCTGTCAGCTTATCCCAGGGCTTGGTGACGGTGGCGCCGTCCCCCGGGAGCTCGGCGCGGATGGCCTCGGCCGCGCGCCGCAGATGGGCAAGCGTGGCCGCGATCTGCTCCGGGCTTGCCAGCTGCGTGCGGCTGAGCACCAGCGCGCCCGCGCCGGCGGCCTGCGAGGCCAGGAAGAAATCCTCCTCAGCCGTTGTATGCTCGTCCGTCAGCGCGTCGACAATGGCAATCACGCTGCCGATCTCGTACTTTCGGTCGAGCGGCGCTTCGGCGAGCGTGTCGAAAAAGTCGTCCATATCAAAAACGCCCGAGGGCTCGATGACGACGCGGTCATAGCCCGCCATTCCCATCTCGATCAGCCGGGTACGGAAGCGCCGGCGGAGGCAGTCCGCGCCGCAGCCGGCCGCGATCGTCTCGACCGTGCAGCCGCGCGCCGTCAGCGCGCGCAGCAGCGGCAGATCGACGTTCACGGCCCCGTGGTCGTAGGTCAGCACGCCAAGCTTCTCCCCGCGTGCGGTCAGGTAGGCGGCATAGCGCAGCAGAAAGGTCGTCTTCCCCGCGCCTAAAAAGCCTGTGATCAGATCCACCGGGATCATGGTAGTAACACCTCGATTCCTGTAACTGTTTCGTTTGGTTGAAAAATGGGCGTGTTACAAAATGTGAGAAACCGCGAACCCCCGGTCACTCATGCAGTACGCTTTTATACTAGTTTCCCATTAAAAACAGACAAAGTTTGTTTAGAAATAGCAGAAAAACATATATGGCGGAATTTTTGTAATATTACCTTCCCTTGCGTAACTCTTGGGATGAATGATATAGGAGTGTGCAATACGCCCGGAGAAGAGCTCACGGAAGTCGTTGAGTGATGTGGTCGTGTAATTCTTGGAAGACTTCACTTCCACCGGGAAGATCCGGAAGCTGGTTTTGCTCTCATTGGAAAGGAGAAAATCGATTTCGATATCATTGCGGTGTTTTTCTTCGTTATATCGTGTGTAGAAATAGAGCTTTTTCCCCTTTGCGGCAATCATCTGCGCGATCATGTTCTCGTAGAGCATGCCTTCATTCAGCGAGAGACGGCCGCCCATGATGGCCTTATACAGCTGCTGATCCGAAATCTCGTTTTCGCTGAACGCAAGACTGACCAATAGCCCGGTATCGCCCATATAGCACTTAACCGCCGCATCGTTTTTGTTCAAGGCAAATCCGACATTTGGATCGTTGCACTTGTAGCACAAATTGCAGATCATGGAATCGTCCAGCCAGAAAAGAGGATCGTCATACTGTGCGAAACGCGAACCGTCGTCGATTTGCGAAAGAACGATCTTTTTTTCGTGCGTTGACAGGTATCCGGGGATGTTCTCAAAAAGCGCGGAGACCCTGGAATTGTAGCGTTTGGAGGCTTTTCGGATGTCGTCGCGGTAGAGCTCCAGAATATCTCGTTTCTCCCGATCGCTCGCGTAAAAATCCCTTCCATTTTCCGCATAGGCGACAATACTCTGCGGCATTCCGCCAACCAGCATATACTCCCGAAACAGGCGCATAGCCTTGGCGTGCATTTTCTGCTCCAGCGGTTTTTCTTCCAGAAAGCATTGGCGGATATACGTAAGCAGCAGCTCTTCGCCCATGGCTTTGGCAAATTCCTCAAAATCCACCGGGTACATTCTGAGCTTGCGTTCCTCGGAGGGAATCGTTATTCCGAACACATTCTCCTTGATGGAAATCAGAGAGCCCGTCTCAATAAAGTCATAGCGTCCGTCTGCTACAAGATACTTGATCGCTTCACGCGCTCTGGGGTATTTCTGGATCTCGTCAAAAATGATCAGAGACTGGCGGGGATACAGCCTGACATTGTATTCCAAAGACAGATTCTGAAAGAAAATGTCCAGCTCGTTCAGATTCTCAAAGTTATCCCTGACACTTTTAGGAGCTTTGTTGAAGTCGATCAGAATATAGGAGCGATACTGTTCACGGCCGAATTTTTCCGCAATCGTAGACTTGCCGACACGTCTGGCGCCTTCGATCAGCAGGGCCTTCTTCCCCTGCGCCTCTTGCTTCCATTTCAGAAGCTCCTGATTGATTTTCCGCTCTATATCCATTTTCCAGCTCCTCCTTAAAGCATATACGCAGTACGCAGACTAAATAATAGCACAAAACCACGCTGTGCGCAAGGTAATTGTTGCCCTGAAACCCCACAGAGCGCAAACTTCTGGAGCATCCTGAAGCCTGCGCCTTATAGCTTACCCAATAATCCATACGAGAAGAACAATTTCTGAAAACCAATATGCTCCTCTGCAATATGAAAGAGAATTCTTTCTTGCCGCAGCGCATCCGATTAACAGCATTAAGAATGGGCATTCAATCTCTCAGAATTAGCGATACTTTGCGATTTCAGCAGAACCACGGCGAATAAGTATATTGGACTGTTGGAGGGATGAAAAAGGGCAGGGAGTGATTTGCTCCCTGTCGAGATTATTTTACAGTCCTAACAACTGCTTTTTCTTCTTATCAAAATCTTCCTGCGTGATTATTCCTTCATCCATAAGCGATTTGTATTTTCTAATTTCATCTGCCTTACTAAAACTGGAATCATTATTTGCTTGTTTCACTGGTTCAGCTTCCACTGGTTCAGCTTCTATCATGCGACGGCACACCATTCTCCAGCCTGATATACGTTCTCAGGTATTCTTCGTGATACGTTGCAAAGATTCCGATTTCTACCCAATCATCTGCATTCGCCAGCATTGCAAACAATACTATAACTATCATGTCCTTTAGCCGATGCCGTACCTTGCTCTGCTGCCTGCTGCCTGCTGTCTGCTGTCTCTTCTATGAACTCTATCCACCCTAATAATTCTTCCATTTTGTCGTCCTCTTCCTTTTTTCTTAGGTTAACATAATTTGAAGCACTTTGGAAGAGGCTGTTTACAATTATTAATTCATGCGTTTTTCGTGCCCGGCGGGGCCACCGCTCCGCCGGGAACCAACCGGGCTGAACCTCCGCAGCCTTGTGCAAAAAGCCCGACAGCAAAGCAATCAGTATTCCTTTTTCTCCATGATCCGTACACTCCACCGGTAGGAGGCGTACGCGGTCAGCGCACATACAGCTGCAAGCACAAAAAGGATGACAAGCGGTGACATGCTCTCAAGGGTCTCTGTCAGTCCTGCCATGCCCGGAGCGGAGCCGCCGATCCCCTGTCTCACGCCGACAAGCAAAATCGCCGCGAGGCCAAACAGAATAAACAGCGCGATCCGGCTCTTCTCCGAACCGAATTTGAGCTGCAGCGGGATCATGACCGCGGCTGAGAGATACATGACCGGGATCATGGCCAGCAGCATCGGCAGCTCGTCACACAGGCTGCCTGCGCTGTGACGGAGGCTGTTTCCGACGCCGTACAATACCGCCCCCAGGCACCAGGCCGCCGCGGCCATCAGGAGGCAGAACAGATATTTTTCCCTGACATAGGTTTTCCTGTCGAACGGCAGGGTCAGCAAAAACGCAAAGCCGTTGTCGTATTCGTCAAAGCTGATCGTTCCGACAGCGACGATCGTCGCGAGCATCGTGAGGTAGCCGATCAGGAAGGGCCCATCCATCGACAGGCGCATGACCAGCGCCACCGCGAGGAAGATAAAAAGCGTCTGCTTTCTGGCAAGTGTGAGCCGCAGGTCTTTTTCGATCAGTCCAAGCATTTTATTTTCCTCCCGTCATCATCAGGATCAGATCGTCTATGCTGCCGTTTTCCATGACGATCCCCGGATAGTTCTCCGCATAAAACTGCTTTTCGTTGGTAAAGCACCGATAACCGAAGCTCTCCTTTTTCGTGCTGAGAAGATAGCGCCTGTCGAGCGTTTCGTAAGCTTCCTCGCTGAGCTTCAGGATAGCGTAATGGCTCAACACCCTATCCGTATCCTCGTGGAGGGCGATTTTACCGTCGTGGATCAGGTAGATATCGTCGCACAGGCTCTCCAGATCGGAGGAGATATGCGAGGTCAGCAAGATGGAGCGTCTGTCATTTTCAAGCAGGTACTGCCTCAACAGATCCAGAATGTCGTTTCTTGCCTCCACGTCGAGCCCGGCTGTCGGCTCATCCATGATGAGCATCTCCGCCCGGTGGCTGATGGCCGCGAGCACGCGGAGCTTGGCGCGCATACCGGTGGAAAAGTCCTTGATCTGTTTGTTGAACGCAAGTCCCTGTAAGGTACAGCTGCTTCTGAAAAACGCCTCGTCAAATGTCGGATACAGCTTTCTGAGGATGCAGATGACATCCTCCACGCGCAGATACGAGCTGAAGCCCGAATCGGACAGCGCGACGCCGAGCTTCGCCTTCTCCGCCCCGGTGAGCCTGGACGCCTCCCTGCCGTTGACCGTGACCGACCCGCCGTCCGGTTGGATGAGACCGAGTATCGCCTTGATCGTGGTGCTCTTGCCGGCACCGTTTTTGCCGACGATCCCTGTCACGGTTCCGTCCGGTATCTCCAGCGAGACATTGAGGTGAAAATCGCCGTAGTTCTTTACAAGCCTGTCAACCTTGATCATCAGTAGTCCTCCAAAAAGATCCCCATGATCTTCCAAATCTCGTCCCTGGTGAAGCCGACCGCCCTGGCCCTGTCTACAGCGGCCGCAAGATCGTCCTCCACGGTCTTTCTGCGCGCCTCCATGGCCAGCTGCCGATCGGCTGCGGCCACATAGGTGCCCTTCCCGTGCACCGTGACGACAAAGCCCTCCTTCTCCAGCCGGTCATAGGCCTTCTTCACGGTCAGCGCGCTGATACGCAGCTCGCCGGAGAGCGCCCGGACAGACGGCAGAATGTCGTTTTCCTTAAGTTCGCCGCTCAGGATCTCACGTTTCACCTGATCCGTCAGCTGCTCGTAAATCGGTACCATCGAGGTGTTGTTTAAGATGATATGCATATCGTCATCCTCCGCAAACAGTATATAACAGTTTAGAACAGTTGTCAACTGTTACATACTGTTTATTCAAACCTTTTTATTAAGGCAATACCGCATAATGCGGCAAGAGCAGATTCCGAGAAAAACCGAGTTCTGATGATGGCACTTTTTCGCAGGAATACTTAAGT
>CACXDT010000016.1 GCA_902766405.1 Oscillospiraceae bacterium | reverse complement strand
TGTGTTTTTCGGGGATACCGTTGCAACGTCGTCTCCAGCTGACGCATGTTGTGCGTCAGCTGCGGGCTGTCGCCCGCTTACGTCCGCATTCTGCGGGCTGTCGCCCGCTTACGTCCGCATTCTGCGGGCGTGGAGACAAAGTTATGGTACAGGGGAAGCGGCGGCTACTGCACCAGATCATTCATAAACAAACATAAACAAATAGCATCTGACAGGGGTTCCTGCCTCATGACCCCCATCGGTGCCTCTCGCAAAAAGGCGGCTTGATAACCATGAAACATGATTTTACCATCGGCGTGTTGGGCGGGATGGGCACTTACGCCACCATTCATCTTTTTCAGCAGTACGCAGAGGTCTTCCCGGCCACAAAGGAGTGGGAACGGCCGAGACTCCTGATCGACAACCGCTGCACGATGCCCAGCAGGGTCCGGGCGTATCTGTATCACGAAGAGGTCAGCCGGCTTGTGGACGAGATGACCGACTCCCTGCAGGGCCTGCTGCGTGCCAGGTGCGATAAAATTCTTCTCGCCTGCAATACCTCGCATCTGTTCCTGCCGGAAATCTTCGGGAGGATTCCCGGATTGAAGGAAGTGCTCGTCCATCTGGAGGACGTGTGTGTGAGGGCTGTCACAAACGATCGCATCCCGGAGGTCTTTCTTCTCGGCACCGAAGGCACCATGGATTCCGGCATGTATCAGGACGCTCTGCGGGAATCGGGGATCCGCTGTACAGGTCCGGAAAAGGACGAGTATGCGCGCCTGCGCGCGTGCATCGAGGCCGTGAAGCAGAACGCATTTTCAGAAGAGGTCAGAGCGACCTTTCTCGAGCTTGTCAACCGGCATGACGCCTGCATCCTTGGCTGCACGGAGCTGCCCGTGCTGTATGAAAAATATCGGGACGGCGTTACATGTGAAAAGGTATATGATCCCCTGCTGTTAAGCCTGTATGCGATAAAGGACGCTTTTCAGGCGGCGAAAGCGGAGTCCGGCACGGCCCCGGCCGACGGTGACTTTGCCCGGGCGGAGAAAGAGGGAACACCGGACGTGCTCCGGTACAATGCCGATGCGATCTCAGCCGTTGCGCAGCTTCCGAGGGTACACTTGGCGTCCGGAACCACGGCCGACGCGCTCACACTGCTCCACTTCTCCGACATCCACGGCGACGAGCTGTGCCTCAGAAACATTCAAACGGTCAAAGCCGCTCTCCGGAGCAGCATAGATGATGCCATCTGTACGGGCGACTTTGTCCGGAACAACTGGTCCAGCGATTTCGGATTCTGGGACCGCGCGTCCGACGGATCCATCCTCACATGCATCGGCAATCACGACGTCATACTTCCCGAAGCGACCGATTATGCCGTGCAGCCGCCGGAGGCGGCGATCTTCCGCCGATATATCGGGCCGTATATCGGCAAATGGGGCGGCGATGTATTCCACGAGGGAAGCAATCTCTATTATTACAAGGACTATCCGGCGAAGCAATTCAGACTGATCGTTCTCAACGCCATGTATCCCGAGACGGAAAAGGTGGCCGAGCAAAACAGCTGGCTCGCAGCCGTTCTGGCAGACGCGAGGGCAAAGAACCTCGCTGTCGTGATTGCGGAGCACTACTACCCCGATGCGGCGCAGCGGATCGACTGCACCTTCAGCTCTCTTACCAGATTCCCGGCCGGGATGACGGACGCGCGGTTCCAAAGCCGCATCCGCAGCTGTCAGACGATCGTGCAGGACTTTATGGATTGCGGCGGCGCTTTTGTGTGCTACCTGTGCGGGCATCGCCACGCCGATTACATCGCATATACCGACGACTACCGGGGTCAGCTGTTCATCGGGGTCGCGGGCGCACTGTGTTACAGCAACGTGAATCTCTCCGAATACGAGATCGGCGGGGACGCAAGGCGCATCCCCGGTGAAAAGAGTATGGACTGCTTCAACGTGATTTCCTTTGACCGCAGCGCCCATTACATCAAGCTTGTCCGGTTCGGATGCGACAGAGACCTGTATATGCGGCACCGGGGAACCCTTGTACTGGATTACGGCACGGCCCCGGCCACCGTGGTATATAACGATTAAATCACTGAATACATGCGGCGAGCAAAGCTTTGACTCGGCTGATTATGCATAGTGGAAGGCGGATCGTGCGGTATTGCCCCAGCAGGCAAAGCTATCCATGCGGAAGGAGGAATACACCGTGAAAAGAGTAATCACATTCGGCGTCTTTGACTACTTTCACCTGGGCCATCTGCGGCTCTTTGAGCATGCAAAAGCGCTGGGCGATTATCTGATCGTGGCTGTTCAGGACGGTGACAGCATTTTGAAGACGAAACCGGACGCCACCGTGTTTTACTCCACCGCACAGAGGATCGAGCTGGTCAAGGCCCTTCGCATGGTGGACGAAGTGATCCTGTATCAGGATGTGGACAGAACGCTCCCGCAGCTGGATTTTGACGTTTTCGCAATCGGAAGTGACCAGACACATCCCGGATTTCAAAGGGCGGTCCGCTGGTGTGAGGAAAACGGGAAAGCGGTCGTCAGGCTTGCAAGAACGCCCGGCATCTGTTCCTCGTCAATCAAGCGTCAGATCGATTCGCTGGAATAGCGGATGCGCGCCCGTGCGCAGCTAAAGCCCGCAGCAGTGCGCCGCCCCGGAGGCAATTTACAGCGCTTTGAGAAAAACCGCTCCAAAGGCGGCTGGTACCAAGCCGCACGGGCTTATTTCGTTGATCCCAGACATCAGGCCGATGCTTGGCAGCACCGGCCTGATGATTTATTCTTCAGCGTTTCCCGTTTGGGATATTTGGGGTGGCTGACTGTCACTCCCTGCGGTCTCCCGGCGCTGCAGTTCCTCCCGCAGCAGGCGGTATAAGGCCGCCTCGACAGGGACAGAGAGCAGCATCCCGGCCACGCCAAGCATCGTCCCACCGACGCTTACCGCCGTAAGTACCCAGAGGCCGGGAAGCCCAACAGACTGGCCGACCACGCGCGGATAGATCAGATTCCCCTCCAGCTGCTGAAGCACGACTAAAAACACAAGAAAGATCACAGCCTTCTCTACGGAGGCGGAGAGGATCATGAACGCACCGACCGCTGCGCCGATATAGGCGCCCACGACAGGGATCAGGGACGTGACCCCAACCAGCGTACCGATCATCTCGGCATAGGGCAGCCGGAGCAGCAGCATCCCCAGTACGCACAGAATACCAAGTATGACAGCCTCCGTACACTGACCAACCACATAGTTGTGGAAGCTCTCGTCCAGCACGGTGAGAATATGGTGCATACGATCGGCACGCGACGGCTTGAGGAAAGCGCTGACAAGACGGGCAGCCTGACGCTTCAACCCCTCCTTCCCGCTGAGAAAATACAGTGCGAAGACAAAGGACAGAAACAGGGTGACCAGGGAGGAAAGCCCACTGGAGACACTTTCCCACACGCCGCTGATGCCGCTTTGCAGCACCGGCATGATCTTTTCAGAGAGCGCTTTCCAGTCCAGGGCGGCAAGCTCCTCCGCCAGATTGTCCGGCAGCAATGCCGCAAGCTGCGGATTGGCAGTCAGCCGGGCAGCGGCCTCCGGCGCCTTGCTGGCGAGCGTCTGCACGCAGCTCACAAACTGCGGCACAACCAGCATAATCACCAGCACGATCACCAGCACGATCACCGCAACCGACAGGAAAAGGCACAGCGGCTTTTTCAGCGCCGGTTCTTTACCGCCTTTCGCGCCGGGAAAATGCCTCTCAAAAAAGGCCATGGCAATATTGACCACATAGGCCAGCGCAAAGCCAATCATCAGCGGTACGAGTCCGCGCAGCAGCATGCCGATCGCCGAGGCGATCGCAGACCAGTAATGGGTCAGCAAAAACAGGGCAAATGCCGCCCCGGCCATCAGAAGGATACTCTTCTTATCCAAACGGATGTGTGTTTCATTGCGCATGATTTTACGATTCCTTTGTCACAATCAAGGTTTTTACCCCGTCAGGGACGGAAAATGACATAACTGAGGAGATGTGTCATTATGCTGTTTACTATATCACAGGCGTCGGTGTGATACAAGGCTTCCCTTACGTTTTCGTAAGCTTGTCACGCCAGTAGTCCAGTGTCAGCAAATTGGGCTCGGCAATCTTCGTGGGAATACCCCCCTTCCTCTTCTCTGGCAAAAAACATTATCTCATAACTTTGTCTCCACGTCCGCCGTTGGCGGACGTAAGCGGGCGATAGCCCGCAGCTGACGCACAACATGCGTCAGCTGGAGACGAC
>CACXDT010000015.1 GCA_902766405.1 Oscillospiraceae bacterium | reverse complement strand
TGGGCTGACGCCCATCAAGCGACAAGGAGTGAAAAGCGCCGGAAAGGGCCGCTGTGAGGCGTTCGGTGTTCGAGTCCACTAAGCCTACGCATAATAACATCCCGCCTGGGTACGCCGGGCGGGATTCTTTTTCAGGCTTATGTTCAGAAGGGGAAGGACGGATACTCCTCGTCGGTCTCCGTGTCCTCATAGACGTCTGGTGCGCCGCGCAGGAACTCGTAGTAGAGACAGAAGGTCATCTCCATGTACGGGACCGTCCATAGCTGCAGTACCGTACCGATGCCGGGGATGCCGGTCAGTATGGCCCAGCCGATAAAGCTTATATCCAGCATCCAGAGCTCCATCTTGTGGCCCTTCATCATGCGCGCGCTCTCGCGCAGGCACTGTACCGGCCCCATCTCCGGATGGTCGATCAGCAGATAGAGCGCCATGCGGTAGCGGTACGAGGCAATCACGCCGGGCACGACCAGCAGCAGCGAGAGAAGGCCAACGATCAGGCCCTCCAGCAGTGCCAGCGCCAGCAGACGCAGCAGCAGGGGAAAGCCGTCGAGCAGGTTGCCGAAGCTCGGCTCGCTGCGGCGGATCGTGTTCAGCAGGAAGATCGTAAAGCCGACAGCCACGATATGCGAGCAGAAGTCCAGCAGCGTCTTGATGCCGTAGGCCGAGGTGGGCGGCTGCATGCTCTCCAGCAGGGCATAGAGATAGTCGGGATCGGGATGGCTGCTCATCAGGTGGTCCTGCAGATAGCGCAGCTTATCCAGAGTGATATTGACACTCATCGCGCGCGCGGCCAGGTTGGCCAGCACCAGCGCGATGATCAGATAGATGGCACCGCAGGCCAGCACACCGGGCCGGGAACGGCGGATCAGATCCTTGGCCCGGCTCTTCAGCCGGGAACGGTCAAGCTCCATGAAAGGTTTCGCTCCTTTATTCAGACTACGCAAAGTATACCGCGTCTCTTTGATAAAGTAAAGCAAAAATCTGTGAGCATAGAAAAAGCCGGCTGCTTATTCCCTGTCATGCTGCACAAAAAAACGGATGAGATTTTGTGAAAGCTCCCAAAAACAGGCGCTTGTCGTTGACTTTTGATTCAACTCTTGGTAGCATGAGCTAACCTGCTGGAATCGACTCCAGTACAAGTATGCAGAAAGAAGATGATCGATTTGGATCGCAAGAGCGGTATTCTGATGCCCATGAGCGCGCTGCCCTCCCCCTACGGGATCGGCACCATGGGAAAGGCTGCGTATCAGTTTGTGGATTTTCTGAAGTCCGCCGGACAGCGCTATTGGCAGCTGCTGCCCCTCGGCCCCACAAGCTACGGTGACAGCCCCTATTCCTCGTTCTCCACCTTTGCCGGCAACCCCTACTATATCGATCTGGATCTCCTTGTGAAGGACAAGCTGCTCAGACGCAGCGAGATCGAGGCGATGCCCTGGGGCAGCGACGACGAGCGTGTGGACTACGGCACCATTTTCACCAGCCGTTTTCAGGTGCTGAAAAAGGCCTTTGCCCGCGGCCGCGAGGCGCTGGGGGGCGAGGTCGCCGCGTTCCGCCGCGATAACGCCCGCTGGATCGAGGATTACGCCCTGTTTATGGCGCTTAAGGTCAAGTATAACATGGTCAGCTGGATCGAGTGGCCCGATGAGGCGCTGCGCGCGCACGACGAGCGCGCCCTCGCAAAAGCGCGCGAAGAGCTGCGTGACGATGTGGACTTCTATATATTCCTGCAGTACCTGTTCTTCCGCCAGTGGAACGCCCTGCGCGCCTACGCCAAGGAGAAGGGGATTGCCTTCATCGGCGATGTGCCGATCTATGTCGCGCTCGACTCGGCCGATGTCTGGGGCGAGAGCATGTTCTTCCAGCTGGATGAAAAGAAGCTCCCGCGCGAGGTGGCGGGCGTTCCGCCCGATGCCTTTACCGACGACGGACAGCTCTGGGGCAACCCGCTGTACGACTGGGATCGGATGAAGGCCGACGGCTTCGGCTGGTGGATCCGCCGCATCGAGGGCGCCGGAAAGCTCTACGATGTGATCCGTATCGACCATTTCCGCGGCTTTGAGAGCTATTGGGCCGTGCCCTACGGGGACACGACGGCCCGCAACGGCCGCTGGCGCCCCGGCCCGGGCATGGATCTGGTGGGCGTGCTGACAAGCTGGTTTGGTAATCTCGACTTTATCGCCGAGGATCTGGGCTATACGACGCCCGGCGTGGAGAAGCTGCTGGCCGACTCGAGGCTGCCCGGCATGAAGATCCTGGAGTTCGCCTTTGACCCCAATGGCGATTCCGCCTTTATGCCGCACAACTGCGCCTGGAACTCGGTCTGCTATGCCGGCACGCACGACAACGAGGTCGCAAACGGCTGGGCGAAGCACACGCCGAAGGCGGTGCTGCGCTTTGCCGCCGACTATATCCACAAGACCGAGGACGAGAGCTGGGCCTGGGCCCTGATCCGCACCGGTATGAGCACGCCCTCGAAGCTGTTTGTCATGCAGATGCAGGATGTGCTGGATCTGCCGGGCGATACCCGCTTCAACACCCCCGGAACCGTCGCCGGCAACTGGCAGTGGCGCATGAAGCCCGACGCCCTGACAAAAGAGCTCGCAAAAAAGGTCAAGGACTGCACGAAGACCTATAAACGACTTTGATCCACCGCAAAGCCGCCCCTCCCGCGCTGCCGGGAGAGGCGGCTTTTGTCTTGCCCTTGAGTAAACGCTGATTAATACGCCTTCGGCATCTGACGGCAAATCATTCGCCATATCTGCGTTACAAAAACTTGAAATACACAAAGTAT
>CACXDT010000014.1 GCA_902766405.1 Oscillospiraceae bacterium | reverse complement strand
GGGCGAATTCGCAATATTTTCTGCGAATTCGCCCACTATTTGCAATGATTTATATTCATTTCCGCCGGGCGCTTCGTGAAGCGCCCCTACGGCAGGAACGGACTTTTTTCACAGCCCCATCCCCACCCGCTCTGCGGGTGGGGATGCGATTTTTTATGCTTTTTTCCGGCTCTTGCGGAGCTGGGCGAGAATCACGAGCAACTCGAGGATGACCAGCACGCCCCCGGCGCTCAGATTGACCGTGCGGAAGAGCGCATCCATGTTGCTCAGGGTCTTTTCCTCCTCAACAGGAGCAGGGGCCGGCGTGGGTTCGACCTCGACGGTCTCCGCCGTTTCCTCAGCAATCTCCTCTTCGGTGAGACCGACGCCGTAGCAGCCCGAATTGGCAACGGTGTAGAGGATGTTCTTCGCCGCGCGGCGGAGACTCTGCTGTACCGTGGCCTTCTTGGTGCTGAGCTCATTGGTGGCGTAAGAGCCGTAGCCGAGCATCAGATCGCCGCCGTTGCGGATCACGGCATCGGTGATCATGTAGCCGTAGGAGCCGTCATAGTCGGTTTCGACCATGCCATGGAAGCCCCATTCGCCGCGCAGGACATCCAGCAGAAGCTCGGCATTTGCACCGGCGTATCTGGTGCCGATGAAGTTATAGGAGCTCATGATGGCCAGCGCCTTGCCCGCGAAGTGCTTAACCGTGTACTCAAAGGGCCGGAGATAGATCTCGCGGATCGCCTGCTCGGAGGCGTAGGTCAGCAAAATTGCCGTGCGCCCGAGTTCCTGGTCGTTCATGACGAAGTGCTTGAGATAGGGGTAGACACCATACTTCGCCGCGCCGTTGGCCTCGGCCGAGGCGATGAGGCCGGAGAGCATCGGGTCCTCGGAGTAGTACTCGAAGTTGCGGCCGGCAAAGGCGCTGCGGTGCAGGTTCATCGCCGGACCGTACCAGCCGTAGTTGTTGGCAGAGGCAAATTCCTGTCCCATGGTCGAGCCGATCGCGGCGGCGACCTCCTTGCTCCAGGTCTGCGCCATGAGAACCTCAGCCGGGAAGGTAGTGCCGGAGGAACCGGTGATGTAGTTGTTGAGACCGGCGGGGCCGTCGGAATCGTTGGTCGCCGCCTTCCCGACACTTGCAAGCTCCGCGGTCTTCCAGCCGCCGTTGTTCACAAAGTCCACCAGCTCCTTGGCCTTGGTCTGGTCGAGCAGCAGCTCCCATTTCTCGTCGTCATAGTCAAGGCCGGTCATGTCCGCAAGCGTCAGGCCGTTCTTGTCGCCGGAGTTGGGTTTCTCGTCCTTGCTGTTGACATAGCTGTCCGCGTCATAGTAGCCCCAGAGTTGGGCGGTGACGGCGTCCTTCGTCTCGCCATCCATCTCCAGCGTCGCGGGGGCCGCGGTCGCCTCCGCGTAATTGGCAAAATGGTCGGCGCGGCTGAGCTGCGTGAAATCGCCGCGGGCGTAGTCCTCGAAGCGGTTGACCGCCGCGGTCAGATCGGAAGCGCGGCCCGTCTCGTTGTAGACGATATCCGCATCCACGGTAAAGCTGCGCGTATCGACGACGGTGTGGCTGTCGGAGCGGACAGAGAGCGTATACTCGCCCGCCTCTAAAATATAGCCGCCGCCGGCGAGCTTGACACCCTCGCTGTCGTAGGAGGCCAAATCCTCTTTTGAAACCGTGAAGCGAACTGTCTGGCTCTCGCCCGGTGCGAGACTCTCGGTCTTCTCAAAGTCGATCAGGTTCGCGCTCGCCTTTTCGATGCCGCCGTTGGTATAGGGGGCGGTGCTGTAAAGCTCCACCAAGTCGCGTCCGGCGCGGCTGCCGGTGTTGGTGACGGTGACGGACAGGGAGACACTGTCGCCGTCAGCCTGGAAATCCGTGATCTCTTCGGTGAACGTGGTATAGCTCAGGCCGTAGCCAAAGGGATACTGCACGGTCGCGGCGTAGTCGATCAGCCCCTCCTCGGCCGCAGTCTCGTAGAACTTATAGCCGACATAGATGCCCTCGACATAGTTGACAAAGCCCAGCGAGCCCTGATAGGTCGCGTCGGCGGCCAAAACCGCCGCCTTCACGTCGTCGATGTTGGTATAGGCATGGATGCCGACATTATGGATGGTCGGGGTGTCGAGCAGATCATAGACCCAGGTGTCCGCGGTGCGGCCCGAGGGGTTGATGCTGCCGTTGAGGATCTCGCCCAGGGCGGCAAAGCCCTGCGCGCCGGCGGCAGGAGCATAGATCACGGCATCCACCGCGTAGGTATCGACAAAGCCGAGCTCCATGGGGTTGCAGGAGTTGACGACGACAATGACCTTGTCAAAATTGTCGCATACCAGCTGGAGCAGCGCCTCCTCGGTGTTTGAGAGCTCAAGATAGCTCTCTCCCTCGTCGAAGTCGTCATAGTCGCCGTTGTTGGTGTAGGTCACCTTGGTATAGGGGTAGACCTCGGGGTTATTTGAGACCAGGGCAGAGACATTGTAACTGCCGTCGATGACCGCGTGCATATCGGTGGGCAGATCGTAGTTCTCGCCGCCGCCGCGGGCGATGACTATGACCGCCGTATCGGAAAAGCTCTTCGCCTCGGAGAGGATCGCTTCGGTGTAGGCGTCGGCCGTGGGCTCGGGCAGGGTCATGTTCTGGCCGAACATGTCGGCGCCGGGGCGCTCGGCGGCGTAGGCAGTGTAGAGGTCGGTCAGGGTCTGGTTGGTTTCAAACCCAGCCTTTTGCAGCCCCTCGAGGATGCCGCAGGCCTCCTCGTTGGAGCCGGCAGAGGAGCCGGTACCGCCCAGGTAGGGCTGCGTGGAAGCCCATCCGAAGACGTTCAGCTTTGCGTTGTCGGGCTTCAGGGGCAGCGTCTCCCCCTCGTTTTTCAGCAGGACAAAGCCCTCGGCGCCGATGCGCTCGGTAATGGACAGGCTGGCCGAGGCGAGCTCCTCATTGAGCTCCACGGCACTGGCATTGAGGAACGTGGATAGCGGGCCGTAGATCGGCGCGTTGTAACAGACGTTATTGACCAGCAGCAGAACAACCAGCAGGAAGGCGATCAGCGCCTGCCAGCGGACAAAGCCGCGCCAGCCCTTTTTGATCCAGTGCGCGCCGATCAGCACGGCAATCAGCGCCAGGAGCGCCACGCCGCCGATCATGAGCTTGCCGCCGATGGCCTCGATATAGACCAGCAGATCCGCCTTGCTGACGCCCATCGGCGTCAAAAACGGCGCTGCTAAATTGGCAAGAAATTCAGGCATGTTTCTTTTCCTCCGATTGGAAGAGGGCGGCGGCTATGGCACCGCCGCCCTCAGGCTTACTTATGATTGTTTACTTTCCGTGTTGGCTCATTCAAGGCCGGTGAGCACGGGGACCTTGTAGGTCGCGGTGCGCGCATCGTCGATGACACCGCTCCAGTTCAGACCGAAGGCGAAGTCGTAGACATTGCCTTCTGCGTCCTCGTAGCAGGTCATGTCGCGCGGCGTGGCGGACTGCTGCGCTTCCACAGCCTCCATGTCGGCGGGCATCTGTACGGGCAGCAGGCCCTGCGGCTCCACCTGGCCGGCGATGAGCGGCAGGAAGTTGGCGTTGTCGACACCGTAGCCGATCAGGATCGCGGCAACCTCAGACTCGAACTCGTCGACACAGAAGGCACCGGTGGCATTGACGCAGACAATGACGGGCTTGCCGGTCTCGGCGGCAGCGAGGATGAGGTCGAGATCGGCCTCATTGGTGACCGTGGTCTCGGCGTCATAGTAGGCGCGGTTTTCCTTCTCGGTGCTGGTGACCATGCCGTAGGGGCTCTCGACCTGGGTCTCGGTCACATCGCCGGTCAGGGAATCCTCGAGCACGGCGTCGGCGTCGGCGCAATACTCGCGATACTGCAGAGAGATGGGAACCCACTCCTCGGCCTCGCTGTCATAGCCGGTGTTGGCCTTCTGCGGGCTCTGGACAAAGACGACGACCGCGTCGGCTTCGTCGGCGGTATCGACCGCTTCAAAGTAACCCTTCAGCGTTTTCTTGGAGAGGCCGGTGTCTTCATTCGCGATATAGACCTTCTTCACGCCGTCCTGGCCGATCACACCGTCAGCATTCTTGACCATGACGATCGAGGACTGGGCGAGCTCATTGACGGTCTCGGGGACAAGCTTGGCGATGGTGGCCAGCGACTCGCTGCCGAGGACGTAGGGATTCTCAAAGTTGCCGACCTCGAAGATAGGCAGCACGCAGCGATAGGCGGCGTCTCTCCAGTTCTGATCGGCGGCCTCCTGGCCTTCCTCCTCGACGAAGAGGGCATAGGCCTCCATCAGCTCACCGGGAGTCAGATCGCCCATGGACTGGTCAATGCCGAGAGAGAACATGTGGTAAGCGGCCTCAACATTGCTGTAGTCTTCGACGTTGTAGGCTGTCTGGAGCATCTGCATATAGCCGAGATCCAGATCCTGCATAATCAGGGAGTCGGTGGAGAGCATGCCCTCGAAGCCGTGCTCCTTCGCGGTCTCGATGATGAACTCGTTCCAGGCGCCGCCGCGGTTTTCGTCGACGGGCTCGCCGTCCTCATCGCAGAGAATCGTGTAGGTGACCATGATGGCCGAGGCCTGGCCGGTCGCGCCGTTGAGTTTGAAGCCGCCCTTGACGAAGGGGATAAGCTGAACTTCCATCTGGTCCTCGGGGACAACGGTGTATTTACCGGTGAAGTCGTGGTAGTTGCGGCCGCCCTCGTTGGCGAGGTTGGCGAAGAAGTGCTTGAACTGCACGGCGAGAGACTCGCTGCCCCAGCCGAGATCGTTGCCGTCCGCATCATAGCTGGACTGGTAGGCCGAGACAATGGCGTTGACCAGATCGGCGGCCAGCGCGGGATCCTCGGTGAAGGTGTTGGTGCTCTGAGAGCGGGGATCGGTCAGCAGGTCGACCTGCGGGGAGAGCGTCATCGTGATGCCGATGGCGCGGTACAGGCGGGAGACGTTCTTCGCCAGCTCGCCGACAGCCTCGACGTCAAAGGTTGCGGCCTGGGCAAGGCTGGAGACCTGGCCGGTCATGGTGTTGGTCGGGTCGCAGTTGAGCATCATCGGCACGCCGTACTCCGAGCTCTCGGCCAGCTTCTGCAGCATGTTGGTGGTGGGGTAGACGGTCTCCAGCGGAGCACCGAAGGCCACGGGGTAGACGATGAAGTAGCGGGCGCCCTGATCGACGATCATGGGCTTCATCGGGTTGCCGTTCATGTCGGTGAGCGCGTCCGGATCCTCGCCGAGGGAGCCGAGGTTGCCGTTGAAGCGCAGGCCGTTGAGCTGCTCGATGCTCATACGGGATACGAGATCCTGCGCGCGCTCGGCGTAGCTCAGACGCCAGTCCTCATAGGGATCCAGCTCGCCGTTCTTGTTGAGATCCTTGAAGGCGAAGCCGTCGTCCTCGAGGATGACGACACCGCTGGCGGGATCGTAGCCAAGGGTGGGGCCGCCGTCCTGCGTGACCTTGACCCAGCCGTCGGCCGTGGTCTCCTCGCTGTACTTCGCGCCGTCGGCGAAGGCCGCGCCGCTTATGCAGCCGAGAGCCATTACGAGGGCGAGCAGCAGGGAGAGGGTTTTCTTCATGCTTGTCATGTGTGTTTCCTCCTGTAAAATGATTGTAGTTGCGCTGCCATTAACTATAGCAACCCGGAGAGCAAAAACAAGCACTTTGGCATAACTGTCCCATTTTGGGCACAACTGGCCGATTGGCTAAAAAAGCCCCCGACAAGAAACAACTCTTCTGTCGGGGGCAAATTCATATCGTGTTTATTCCGGCATCAGCATGATGGTCAGCGAGAAAATCCCGTTCTCCAGGCTGATGTTCAGATAGCCGTGGTAGGTCTCGGCAATCATGCGGATCGATTTCATGCCAAAGCCGTGCCAGTCCGTATCGCCCTTCTGTGTCCGGGGCAGGCCGTCCTCCAGCAGGATCTCGCCGCGGTAGCGGTTCTCCTCGTGGATCACGGTCGTTTCGGCAACACGGCGCACCGAGAGGCTGATGCCGCGCTCGCCGGGGTCGTCCAGTCTGCCGACCGCCTCCATAGCGTTGTCCAGAATATTGCCGAAGAGCGCGTACACGTCTGAGGGCGAGACCTTCTCCATGCCGCTGCCGTCGGCGATACAGGTCAGGCTGACACCCTTGGACTCGCACAGCAGCTTCTTCTCCGTCAGGATCACGTCGAGCGCGGCGTTGCCGGTCTGAATCGAGGTGTCGTACATCTCCACGGCGTGCTCGATCTCCCGGAGTACACTGCGGTCGACCTCACCGGACTGCTTGCGCAATGTGCGCAGCTGATGCTTGAGATCGTGGCATTTCTGGTTGATGACCGCAATGCTGCGGCGGGAGTTCTCGTACTGGCGCTTTTCCTCCTGCAGCATGCTCTGCACGATCTCAAGCTCGGTTTTCAGGCGGCGATTGGCGATCAGGTCGCTCTGCATCCGCAGGACGAACACACAGGCCAGCGCGTTGAGCAGGCCGATCATGATATCGTAGCCGGGCGCGTCGTAAACCTCATGCAGCTGCATCTGATACAATCCAATGACGATATCCACCATCAGCACCGCAAGGGAGAGGAAGGGAAGCGTTTTTTCCTCGATGCGGATCTGGCCGTTCTCGCGGATGAGGCGCGAAAAATACCGGTATCCCGGAATATAGGCCAGCAACAGGGCCAGCATTGAACACAGCCAGCCCGGTATGCCCACTTCAGCCAGATGAAGCAGCTCCGTCATCACCGTCTCCAGACTGCTGACGAGATGGTGGAGCGTATAGCCGATTGTGACCGCACAAAACACCGTCAGCAGACTTTCCTCGTAGCAGACGGCAAGACTGCCCATGGCCAGTGCGAAGATGCTGCCATACATGACCATGCCCCATAACACATACGCTTGCTCTGCAAAAGCAGGGATCGGGAAAGCCAGCGCCAGCAGCAGACAGCCAAGTACGCTGAGCGTCAGGCGCAGCGGCCAGTGTGTGCGGTGGGGCATCAACCGTGCCAGCATATGCGAAGCAAAAAGAACCTCTGCCATGATCCGCAGATTGATCAGGTGAATGTAGATGTTCATCAATGTTCACCGTACCATTTCGTCAGCGCCTCGAGGAAGGACTGCTTTTTCAGCTTGCTGATTTTCAGCGTATAAGGGCCGACCGTCACTTCCATGTTCTGCACCCGCGCCACATGGCGGGGATTGACCAGATAGCAGGCGTTGCAGCGCAGGAAGTCCAACGGCGCAAGCTGCTTTTCCGCCTCCTTCATCGATCCGCGGACGGTAACCGTATCGTCGGTCATGTGGTAGATGAGGTTGTGCCCTGACACCTCCACATATAAAAGCCGCCCGGAGTCGGTCGTATAATAGCCGTTGGGGATGTGGATGCAGATATCGCGGCGTTTGTTGGCCGCGGCGCGCTCGAGCGCGCGGTGAAAGCGCAGCGCAAAGTCCTGATAGGAGAAGGGCTTGACGATAAAATCCAGCGCATCCACCTCGTAGCCTTTCGCCGCGTACTGCGCAAGCGTCGTCACAAAAATCAGCACGACCGTCTTGTCGGTTTCACGCAGGCGGCGGGCCGCCTCCATCCCATCCATGCCGGGCATTGAGATATCCATAAATACCACATCGTAGCCCGGGCGGTATTCGTGCAGAAACTGCACAGCGTCGGCAAAGCGGCGGGTCTGCACTTCCTCACCGAGCTCGGCGCAATAGCGGTCGATATAGGTGCCAAGCTTCTCGGCCGCGGACACCTCGTCCTCGATCACCGCAAAGCGCAGCATATCGTCCCCTCCCCCATTTGTCGGTTACAGCAGGCCGTCCAGCGCCGCGCGGATCGTCGCCGCGTCGGCCGTGCAGCTGCCCTGGATCATTTCGCTCCGGCCGCCGCCGCGGCCGGAGATGGCCGCATTGATGGCTTTGCTGTTTGCGCGCAGATCGACGTGTTTCGATCCGATGATATAGCGGTAGCCGCCTGTGTCGCTGCCGGAGAAGGCCGCGGCCAGGCCGCCGCACTTGTCCATCAGCAGATTGACCAGCTCGCGCAGCGCCACCTCGTCGAGTGTCTCGTCAAAAACGACGTGATTGCCCTCGGTGTACGCCGCGGCCGCGGCGCGCAGGCGTACCAGCTCGAGACTCAGCGCGGCAATGCGCTCCTTCTGCCGGGCGTTCTCACTCCGCTGTCGGGCTACGCCCTCGGCGATTTTTTCGCGCGGCACGCTCAGCGCCTGCGAAACGGCCGTGACGCTCTGCTGCATGCGGCAGACCGCGTCATAGGCGTCCATACCGCAGATCAGCGTGATGCGCACGCCGCCGCGGTGCCGCTGGGCGTCGAGCAGCTTGATGAGCCCGACCTCGCCGGTGTGGCTGACGTGCGGCGCGCAGCAGGCGCAGCGGTCGACGCCTTCGATCTCCACGAGGCGCACCGCGCCGCTGAGCTCCTTTTTGCTGCGGTAGTCGAGCGTATGCAGCTCGTCCTCTGCGGGAAACCAGCAGCGGATCGGCACATTGGCGCGCACGGTCTCATTCGCCGCGCTCTCGAGCTGCTGAAGCTCCTCGGCCGTCAGTTCACGGTTAAAGTCGACGGTCATGCCGTCCGCCCCCATGTGGAAGCCGACGTTGTCCACGCCGAACAGCCGGTGCGCCCAACCCGAGACGATGTGCTCGCCCGAGTGGTTCTGCATGCGCCGCAGCCGCTGTTCGGCATCCAGCACGCCCTCGACCGCCGTACCCACGGCGACCGGCCGGTCGGTGGTATGCCGGATTTCTCCGTCCCTCTCCTGCACGTCGCGCACCATGGCCTCGCCGATTCGGCCGGTATCGGCCGGCTGGCCGCCGCCCTCGGGGAAGAAGGCCGTTCGGTCGAGCGTCACGGCCCAGCCGTCTCCACTCGGCTCACAGCCGGTCACAACGGCCGTGAAGCGCAGACAGTGGCTGTCAAGGTAATAGAGCCGCTCCGTCATCTCAGATCACGCGCACGCGCAGGACATTGTCCATCTTGCGGATGCTCTCGGCCACGTCCTCGCCGATGGTCTCACCGAGGTCGATGACCGTATAGGCGTATTCCCCCCGGGGCTTGTTGGACATGTGCTCGACGTTGATGTTGCGGTCGGCGACGAAATCGAGGATGCGCGTCAGCATGCGCGGGACGTTGCGGTGAATGACGCACAGGCGGCACACGCCCATGCGGTTGAGCACCAGATCGGGCAGATTGACGGAGTTTTTGATGTTGCCATTGAGCAGATAGTCGTAGAGCTCATGCGCGGCCATGACGGCGCAGCGGTCCTCGCTCTCGGGCGTGCAGGCGCCGAGATGGGGCATGGCGATCACGTTCGGGGCCCGGAGGATCCGCTCATTCGGGAAATCGGTGACATACTTGGCGACCTTGCCCGAGAGCAGCGCCTCGGTCATCGCCTCGTCGTCCACGACCTCGGCGCGGCTCTCGTTGATGATGCGCACGCCCTGCTTCATGTGGGCAAAGGCCTCGGCATTGAGCATGTGGTGGGTGGACTCGGTATAGGGCACGTTGAGGCTGATATAGTCGGCATGGGCGAAGATCTCCTCGACCGTGTCGGAGTGGATGACATCGCGGGACAGCCGCCACGCGGCGTCCACCGACATGAAGGGGTCGTAGCCGTAGACCTGCATGCCGAGCTCGACGGCGGCATTGGCGATCAGCGCGCCGGTGGCGCCGAGACCGAGGACACCGAGCGTCTTGCCGAGCAGCTCGGGTCCGGCAAAGTTTTTCTTGTTTTTCTCGACGAGCTTCGGGATCTCGGCGCCCTCCCCGGCGATCGAGCGCACATAGGCAATGCTGCCCAGCACGTCGCGCGAGGACATCACGAGCGAGCAGAGCTCAAGCTCCTTGACACCCTCGGCATTCGCGCCGGGGGCGTTGAAAACGACGATGCCGCGCTCGGTGCAGTCGGCGACCGGGATGTTGTTCGTCCCGGCGCCCGCGCGGGCGATGGCCAGCAGCTCATCGCCAAAGGCCATGCCGTGCAGATCGGCGCTGCGCAGCAGGATGCCGTTGGGATCACGCGTCTCGGGGCCGACCTCGCAGCCGCGCTTTTCGAGAACCTCAAGTCCGGCCTCGGCGATATTGTTCATGGTCTGAATTTTAAACATGGTGTACTACCTCGAATTCTTTCATAAAATCACGGATGGCCACGGCGCCCTCCATGGGCATGGCGTTATACAGGCTCACGCGCAATCCGCCTTGGGTCTTGTAGCCCTTGACGTTCAGCAGGCCGCGCTCCCCGGCCTCGGCAATGAAGGCGGCGTCCAGCTCCTTCGACGGCGTGTGGAAGGTCACGTTCACGAAGCTCCGGGAGTCGCGGCGGGCGTGGGGCTTATAGAACGTGCTGTTGTCCAGTACCTCGTAGACCATGCCGGCGCGCTCATTGCGCAGCTGCTCCATAGCGGGGATGCCGCCCTGCTGCTGCACCCACTCAAGCACCAGCGAGAACAGATAGATGTTCCAGCAGGGCGGGGTGTTGAGCATCGAATCATGCTTCACCATCGTCTGGTAGGACAGCATCGTCGGCGTCCATTTGGGCTCGCGCCCGACAAGGCTTTTGTCCAGAATCACGACGGTCAGGCCGGCCGGGGCCATGTTCTTCTGCGCGCCGGCGTAGATCAGGCCGAAGCGGCTCACATCCACCGGGCAGGACAGGATATCCGAGGACATATCACACACGAGCGGCGCGGTCGTCTCGGGCACATAGTGCCACTCGGTGCCGGCCGTGGTGTTGTTCGCGCAATAGTAAAAATACCTGGCATCTGTGCTCAGCTTCAGCTCGGACTGGGTGGGAATACGGTCGTGATTGGTATCGCTCGTATCGCAGCTCAATCGGACCTCGCCGTACTTCCGCGCCTCGTCAGCCGCGCGGTTGGAAAAGTGGCCCGTGACCGCGTAATCGGCGGCCCCGCCCTCGAGCAAATTGATCGGGATCGCGGCAAACTGCGTCGTCGCGCCGCCCTGCAGCAGCAAAATCTCGTGGCTGTCGGGTACGGCCATCAGCGCCTTGAGCCGGGCCTTGGCCTCGTCAAAAATGCTCTGGAAGAGCTTTGAGCGGTGGCTCATCTCCATCACGGACATACCGCTGCCGCGGTAGTCGAGCAGCTCACGCTGGGCCTTTTTCAGCACGCTCTCCGGCAGCACCGAAGGGCCTGCGGCAAAATTAAAAACATGGTCTCTTGACATGCAATCAGCTCCTATCCATGGTATGCGAAATACAATTATTCGATCTCACCGGTCAGGCCGTCGCCGTCTATACCGGTGATTTTCACGTTGAGGACTTTTCCGCGCAGCGCCTCGCCTTCCACCCTTACAAGCACATACGTGTCGCTGTGGCCCTGCCAGCGACCGTCCTCCTCGGTCTCGAAGAGCACAGGCAGCGTCTGTCCGACACAACGCTGCAGAAAGTCCCGGTGCAGCTCGGCGGCGACGAGCGACGCCTCACGCGAGCGCGCAGCCTTGACGGCGTTTTTGCACTGCTCCGGCAGCTTGTCAGCCGGGGTGCCCGGACGGCGGGAGTAAGGGAAAATATGCATGGCCGAGAAGCCGATCTGCCGCATAAAGGCGAGTGTCTCGGCGTGGTCGGTGTCGGTCTCGCCGGGGAAACCGGTAATCAGATCGGTCGTGATCGCGCAGCCGGGGAAATATTTGCGCAGCAGCGCCGCACTCTCTGAGTAGCGGGCCGTGTCATATTTGCGGTTCATCGCCTTCAGCGTCTTATCGCAGCCGGACTGCAGCGCGAGATGAAAGTGGCGGCAGACGTTGCCGAGCGCAATTTTGCGGCAAAAATCCTCGGTCACGATCGTCGGCTCAAGCGAGCCGAGACGCAGGCGCATCTCCCCGCTCTCGCGCGCGATGGCCGCGACCAGGTCGCCGAGGTCCGGCCTTCCCGGCAGGTCAACGCCGTAGGAGGCAATCTCGATGCCGGTCAGCACGAGTTCTTTGTAGCCCTCCCCGTGCAGCCGCCGCGTCTCGGCCACGGCGTCCGCGATCGGCAGGCTGCGCAGGCGGCCGCGCGTATAGGGGATGATGCAGTAGCTGCAGAAATTGACACAGCCGTCCTGAATTTTCAGCATGGCGCGCGTGCGGCCGCTGACCGCCCCGGCGGGCAGCTTTTCAAATTCGCGGCGTTCGAAGGGCTTGTCGATATCGGTGCAGCCAGTCCCCTCGGCGACGGCGGCCTCGATGGCCGCGACGGTCTTCGCGCGGTCGTTCGCGCCGAAGATCACGCTGGCGCCCAGCGCCGCCGTCTCCTCGCTCTCGAGCTGGGAATAACAGCCGCAGACGGCCACCACGGCGCCGGGGTGCTGCTCGCGCAGCCGCCGGATCGTCTGGCGGGACTTGCGGCCGCTCTCGGCCGTGACGGCGCAGGTATTGACGATCACGGCGTCCGCCGTCTCGCCCCGGGCCGCGGCGCTGTGGCCGTGGGCACGCAAAATACTCTCCATGGCCTGGGTCTCATACTGGTTGACCTTACAGCCGAGAGTCGTTATAATATATTTCATGCGATCTCCAAACTATCAGTAAAGGAATTATACAATGGAACATTATTTAGATAATGCCGCCACCACCCGCGTCTGCCCCGAGGCGGCCGAGGCCGCGCTTCGCGCCATGACCGAGGTCTACGGCAACCCGAGCTCCACGCACACCAAGGGGCGTGAGGCAAAGAAGCTGCTCGACCTGGCGCGCGGCCAGGTGGCCGGGGCGCTGGGCTGCAAAAACGACGAGCTGGTGTTTACCTCCTGCGGGTCCGAGAGCGACAACTGGGCCATTCTCGCTGGCGCGGAGGCAAACCGTCGGCACGGGGGCCACATCATCTCCTCGGCCGTCGAGCACGACGCCGTGCGCCGCAGTCTCGACGAGCTGGAGCAGCGGGGCTATCGCGTCACGCGGCTAAAACCCGACAAAAGCGGAGCCATTCCGCCTGAGGCCGTCCGTGAGGCGCTCAATGAGGATACTATACTCGTTTCTTTGATGCTGGTCAATAACGAAACCGGCGCGATCAACGATATTTGTGCAATTTTCAAGCTTTTAAGGGCACAATCGAGTCACGCTCTGTTGCATACTGACGCCGTGCAGGGCTTTCTGAAGGTTCCCTTCCGCGCAGCAGCACTCGGGGCCGATCTGATCAGCATCAGCGGCCACAAGATCCACGCGCCCAAGGGCGTCGGCGCGCTGTACATCCGCAGCGGTCTGCGGCTTAAGCCTTTCCTCGTCGGCGGCGCGCAGGAGAACGGCCGCCGCGCCGGAACCGAGGCCCTGCCGCAGATCGCCGCCTTCGGCGCGGCGAGCGCACTGGGCGCGGCGCAGTTCGAGACCGCCACGGCACACATGGCGGCGCTGCGGCAGCGCATCCTTGACCGGTTGACCGAAGCGATCCCCGAGCTGGTGACCATCGGCGGCGGCGCGCCGCATATCCTGTCTGTGGCGCTGCCCGGCTGGCGCAGCGAGGTGCTGATGAACTTCCTCGAGGCACGCGGGGTCTATGTCTCGCGCAGCTCCGCCTGCAAGAAGGGCGCGCGCAGCCATGTGCTCGAGGCTATGGGACTGCCCGCGCGCGTGATCGACGGCGCGCTGCGCATCGGCCTGAGCCGATACACGACCGAGGAGGACGTCGACGCGCTCTGCGAGGGGCTGATCGAAGCACACAAAACGCTTGCCCATCGATAACGGCACGTGAAGCTCGCCCGCAGCGAATAACGGAGATCGATTTGCAAGGGAAAGACTCCCATCAAAGCACGTATGCTTCGATGGGAAGAGGAGACGGAAGCGGAGGGCGCGAGCTTTCGCCATACCTGGCAAAAGAGAGTCGATCCGGAGCTTTCGCCGGCGACACGAAGTATGGCACAATTCCGGCCGCAAAGAGTGTCTTGTTTTTATTGGGTAATAAGACACCGCACAATCCGCCTTCCGCTGTGCATTCGTTCGCATAGCTAAGGCGACTTGTGCGGTGTTGCCTTACCGCTGCGTCCGCAGCAGCCAGGCGCTCATTTCAGCCGCTCAGTCCCACGGTTTTGTCCACGGCGACAGAGAAGGCGATGCCCTGCCCCGCCGTGCTCAGGCCGGCGGCCTTGTAAATGCCCTTGAGGACCGCGTCCTTGATCTCCTGCGGCACCAGGATCAGCACGATCTCCTTTTCCGGCTGGATCGTGATATGGAACAGCTCCTCCGCCTCCCGGTTGGCCGTGCCGCGAGCGCGCAGCAGCGTGCCGCCGCGGGCCCCGGCCTCCTTGGCCGCGTCCATGACCGTCTCGGAAAAGCCGGCGTTGACGATGCAGACGATCAGCTCATATTTCTTTTCATCCATTTGTCTTTTCCTCCCTGACCGTCCGGCGGTCATTGCTCAGAAAGCCGAAAAGCAGCGTACCGATCATGCTGGTAAAGGGGATCGCCGCCGCGACGCCTTCGCCGTCCTTGATGCTGCGGAATTTCTGTTCCAGGGTCTCGGTCAGCGCCTCCAGCCGATCCTCGCGCACCACGCTGAAGATCGCGGTTTTGTCGGTATCGGTCAGCCCCAGATAGCGCAGGATCTCGCGGTCCGCGGTGCCCTGGGCGGGGATCGAAACCTGCATATTGGCGTCGAAGGACTGGATCAGGTCGATGTAATAGGAGGCCTTCTTCCGCTGCACGACGGTAATCAGCAGCTCCAGCTTGTGGGGCGAAACATTGCGCCCTCTGCCCGATTCGTTTGCCATCGCTCGCCCTCCCTATTCAAAATAGATGATCTCGGCGTCGTCGGCCGAAAGAATGCGCTTCATGGCGCGGTTGCTGCGCACAAGGCGCGCGACGACCGCCTTGAAACCCAGCGCCTGTATCGTGATCAGCGGCGTCATGGCCACCATGGCCACAATGCCGAAGGCCAGGCTCAGCACCTCGCTCTCGCCCTGGGTTGAGGCGCAGGCCCCGATCGCAAAGGGCAGGATAAAGCTGGAGGTCAGCGGGCCGCTGGCCACACCGCCGGAGTCGAAGGCGATGGCCGTGTACAGCGGCGGCACGAAAAAGGACAGCGCCAGACTCAGGAGATACCCGGGGATCAGATAGTACAGCAGCGAGAAGCCGCGCAGAATGCGCAGCACCGAGAGCGCGATGGACACGCCCACACCCAGCGAGAGCGCCAGCATCATCTGCAGCCTTGTCACGCCCCCGCTGGTGATATCCTCGACCTGCTTGTTGAGGACATGCACCGCGGGCTCGGCCAGGACGACGACCATGCCGACCAGAAACGCGAAGGCGATCAGTACGCCGGAAGAGCCGGAAGCCAGCTCCCGGCCCAGCTTGAAGCCGATCGGCATGAAGCCGACCGCCACCGCCGACAAGAAAATGACAAGACCCAGAAAGGTCTGGACAATGCCGACCAGGATCTGGAGCAGCTTTTGCCGCGGCAGTCTCAGGACTGTGACCTGCAGCACGGCGAAAAAAACAAAGAGCAGCAGCAGTGAGCGGGCCACCTCGGCCATCGTATCGACGAGCAGGTGCCCGAAGCCGGCCAGATTGGCGTCCATGCTGTAATCCGGCAGCTGATAGCTCAGATCCCCCTCGGCGCCAAGGGAGAGCATCAGCACGGCGATCACCGGGCCAATGGAGCAGAGCGCGATCAGGCCGAAGCTGTTCTCCCCGGCCCGTTTGCCGCCGATGGTCTGGGCGATGCCGACGCCGAGCGCCATGATGAAGGGCACTGTGACCGGCCCGGTGGTCACGCCGCCGGAGTCGAAGGACAGCGGCAGGAAGTTGCCCTTACCCCTGTCGATCAGCAGCGTCGCCAGCGCGAACAGCAGCAGATAGAAAAACAGCAGCAGCGACGAGAGCTCGCGCGTTAAGAGGATCTTGACCACGGCCAGCAGCAGAAACAGCCCGACGCCGAGACCCACCGTGAGAATCAGCCGCGTCGGCGGGATCACGGCCTCCACCTGCCCGGCCAGCACCGACAGATCCGGCTCGGCCACAGTGATGAGCACACCCATCACAAAGCAGACCGAGAGCAGAACCGACACCCGTCTCGACTTGGTCAGCCCTTCGCCGACGTGCTGCCCCATCGGCGTCATGGCCACATCGGCGCCCAGATTAAAGAGGCCGATCCCGAGGATCAGAAACAGCGAGGACAGAGAAAAGACCAGAAGCTCTTTCCCGCTCAGGCTGACCAGCGGGGTACAGGCGATCAGCAGCACGATGGCGGAGACCGGCAGCACCGAGATCAGGGCTTCCTTCAGTTTTGAAAGCAGAGCTGTGCGCATACGCGCCTCCTTGACAGTGTTCTACAAATCAGGGTTAGAGCGTCAACCCCGGCTCCATTTCAGGACACAAACTGATAGACCGTAAAAGCCGCGTAAACGCACAGCAGCGTGATCCCCTGCCAGCGCTTCAGCTCACCCTTTTTCAGCGCGGGCAGGCACAGGATCGCCATCACGGCCAGCATGATGGGCAAATCGATGACAAGGCTTGAATTGATGCCGCCCAGGACCGTCTTCTCGGCGGGGACGGCAAAGGGCGAGATCGCGATCGACGCGCCGCTGACCAGCACGATGTTGAACAGGTTCGCGCCGATGATATTCCCCAGCGACAGCGAGCCGTGGCCCTTCATCAGGCTGGTGATGGCGGTGATCAGCTCGGGCAGACTGGTGCCGAGCGCCACCATGGTCAGGCCAATGACGGAATCGGGCACGCCGAGCGCCGCGGCGATCTTTGTGCCGTTGTCCACAAGAAAGCGCGCGCCGAGCGCGATCGCCACGGCGCCGACCACCAGCAACAGCAATTCTATCGCGAAGGAGCGCTCCTTTGCGTCCGACGCTTCTTCTCCGCCTTCTTCGGCAAGCGCCGGATTTTTCTTCATCTGCGCGACAGAGAGGACCATATACACGGCAAACACGGCAAGGTACAACAGACCCATCCAGCGCGTAAAGCGGCCCAGCGTCCAGGCCACGCCGGCATAGGAGAGCGCGGCCGCGAAGAAAAAGGCTGTCGGGAGAATGAAGGACTTAGGCTGCACCTTCCCGGGGCTGACGGAGACCGTGATCGCCGCAATCAGACTCGTGTTGCAGATAATCGAGCCGATGGCGTTGCCGTAGCTGATACCGGCGTTGCCCTGCATCGCGGCCTGCGTGGAGACCATCACCTCGGGCAGCGTGGTGCCGATGGAGACAATGGTAGCGCCGATCAGCAGCTCCGGCAGATGAAAGCGGCGCGCGATGCCGACCGAGCCGTCGACGAACCAGTCGCCGCCCTTGATCAGCAGCGCAAAGCCCACGAAAAACAACAGTACAGGAACAAGCATATGACGATCTTCTCTCCTTTTACAGAATTAACAGGCAGATGATACCACATCTGCCCGAAAAATGCAATCACACGCCACAGGCTTATCGTTCTGTTCATTCGGGGGCAATAGAAATATGTGGGTGATGACCTGAGTATTCAGACTTGTTTTTCAACTGCGCTATTCATCGTTAAGGCAACACCGCACAATGCGCCTGCGGCATCTTCCGGAAAAACCGCGCCCTGATTTCGTCACTTTTTCTTGCAATACACAAAGT
>CACXDT010000013.1 GCA_902766405.1 Oscillospiraceae bacterium | reverse complement strand
GCCCTGCCCCAGGCGCCCCAGCAGTTCAAGCAGCTGCTGATGACCTCCGGCTTTGACCGCTATTTCCAGATCGCGCCGTGCTTTCGCGACGAGGACGCCCGCGGCGACCGCACCCCCGGCGAGTTCTACCAGCTCGACATGGAGATGGCCTTTGCCAACCAGGACGACGTGCTCGGCGTGCTCGAGGACGTGCTCGTGCCGATCTTCCGGCAGTACGGTCTCTACAAGCGAGTGACGAGCGCCCCCTTCCGCCGCATTCCCTTCCGCGAGGCCATGGAGAAGTACGGCACCGACAAGCCCGACCTGCGCATTGACCTGGAGATCCAGGACGCCACCGCACTGCTGCAGAACATCGGCTTCGGCCCCTTTGAGGGCAATCTGATCAAGGCCATTGTGGTTTCGGATTTCAACGCCACACGCAAGCAGATCGACAAGCTCTGCGCCGACGTCGAGGTTCAGAGCGCCCAGAAGAGCTACTGGTTCCGCGTGGACGAAAAGGGCGAGCTCGTGGGCGGTATCTCGAAGTTTGTCCAGCCCATCAAGGAGCAGGTCATCGAAGCGCTCGGTCTGAAGAGCGGCGATTTTGTCGGCCTTGCGGCCAACGCGAAGCTCGAAACCGTGCAGAAGACGGCCGGTGTGCTGCGCTCGAAGCTCGGTCTGCTGTGCCCCAACCACATGGATAAGGAGCAGTACCAGCTCTGCTGGATCGTCGATTTCCCGATGTACGAGATCGGCGAGGAGTCCGGCGAGCTCGAGTTCTGCCACAATCCGTTCTCGATGCCGACCGGCGGTCTCGACGTGCTGCTGAAGGCCGAGCGCGGCGAGATCGACCCACTGACGATCATGGCCAACCAGTACGACCTCGTCTGCAACGGCTATGAGAGTGCCTCCGGCGCCGTCCGCAACCACGATCCCGAGATCATGGTCAAGGCCTTTGAGCTCGTGCGCCTCGGCGAGGAGGACGTGAAGAAGAAGTTCCCGGCCATGTACAACGCCTTCTGCTACGGCGCGCCCCCGCACGCCGGCGCGGCTCCCGGTGTCGACCGCCTGATCATGCTGCTGACCGGCGAGGAGTCCATCCGCGAGGTCATCACCTTCCCGATGAACCAGAAGGCCCAGGACGTGATGATGGGCGCCCCCTCCGAGGTCACCCAGAAGCAGCTCGACGAGCTGCACATCGCCTGCGTGGGAGAACTGGAAGAGTAAAATCATCATCGTAGGGGCGGCCCTCGCGGCCGCCCGGCGGAGAAACATCGGAAAACGCAAATCCTCCGGCGAATTCGTCATTTTGTCGTGAGTCCGCCGGAGGGTTTCTTTTGATCATCGGGGCATACCACGCGGGCGACCACAAGGGTCGCCCCTACAAGGTCTGCTCCATCGCAGCGCCGTATGAAATGATGAGGTGATTCAATGTTTTCCTGTGTCAACAGCCTGGGCGTCAGCGGCGTGGGCGGCTACGGCGTGTCGCTCGAGGTCTATGTCTCGAACGGCCTGCCGCACTTTGACGTGGTCGGCCTGCCCGACACGGCCGTGAACGAGGCCCGCGAGCGCGTGCGCGCCGCCATTAAAAATAACGGCTACCGCTTTCCCTCCAGCCGCATCACGGTCAATCTGGCCCCGGCGGACAAAAAGAAATCCGGCACCCTCTACGACTTGCCGATGCTGATCGGTATCCTCGCCGCGCTCGGCGAGATCGAGAGCCCCGCGAAGGACTGCGCCTTTGTCGGCGAGCTCTCGCTGACCGGGCAGCTGCGGCCGGTCCCCGGCGCGCTGCCGATGGCCATGGCCGCCGGGCGCGAGGGCATCCGCCACCTGTTTGTCCCGGCTGAAAACGCCGGTGAGGCCGCCTTTGCCCAGGGCGTCAACGTCTACGCGGTCGAGACTGTTGCCCAGCTGGTCGCGCACCTTCGCGGCGAGCGCTCCCTGTTGCCGACGCCCGAGCCTGTCCTCTCGCCCGACGATCTGCTGCTGCCGGACTTCGCCGATGTCAAGGGGCAGGAGAACGTCAAGCGCGCGCTCGAGATCGCCGCGGCCGGCGGCCACAACATTCTGATCGTCGGCCCGCCGGGCGCCGGCAAGTCGATGATGGCCAAGCGCCTGCCGGGCATCCTGCCCGATATGAGCCGCGCGGAGATGATCGAATCGACGGAGATCCATTCCGTGGCCGGACTGACCAGCAGCAAACACCCGATTGTGGCCGCGCGGCCCTTCCGCCACCCGCACCACACGGTGTCGGCGGCGGCGCTTGCCGGCGGCGGCACGACGCCGCGGCCCGGCGAGATCAGTCTCGCCCACAACGGCGTGCTGTTTTTAGATGAATTACCGGAATTTTCCACTACGGCGCTTGAAGTATTACGCCAGCCGCTCGAGGACGGACAGGTCACGGTCTCGCGCGTGGCCGGTACGGTCACATTCCCGAGCCGCTTTATGCTGGTGTGTGCCATGAACCCCTGCAAATGCGGCTGGTACGGCCACCCCTCGGGCCGCTGCCGCTGCTCGGCGGCCGACATCCGCCGCTATCACAGCCGTATCTCCGGCCCGCTGCTCGACCGTATCGATCTGATCGTCGAGGTTCCGGCCCTGGAGTACGAGGAGCTGCGGCGCCGGCAGAGTGCCGAGCCCTCGAGCGAGATCAAAAAGCGCGTCGACGCGGCCCGTGCCGTGCAGCAACGGCGCTTTTCCGACTGCAACGCCCACATGGACAGCAAGGCCCTGCGGCAGTTCTGCGCGCTGTCGGGCGAGGGCGAGGAGCTGATGCGCCAGGCCTTCGACACGCTGGGCCTCTCGGCGCGCAGCTATGACCGGATATTGCGCGTCGCGCGCACGATCGCCGATCTGGACGGCGCCACGGACATCGAGCCGCAGCATCTGGCCGAGGCGATCCAGTACAGAACCTACGATTTCCGCGAGGGATAAATAAGGAGTATTCAGAAATATATGAACGATATCATTCTCTGCAAGCTGGGCGAGATCGTCCTCAAGGGGCTGAACCGCAAGTCCTTCGAGGCGAAGCTCCTGGCGAACCTGCGCCGGCGGCTCGAGCCGATCGGCAGCTTTAAAGTCTACTGCCTGCAATCCACGGTCTATATCGAAGCGCTCGAGGACAACGCCGATATCGACGCGGCCTTTGAGGCGGCGCGCAAGGTTTTCGGCATCATCAAGCTGGTGCGCGCCGCGGCCTGTCCCAAGGACAAGGACGCGATCGCGGAGCTCGCGATCCGCTATCTCAAGGACGATATGCTGCACGCGAAGAGCTTCAAGGTCGAATCCAAGCGCAGCGACAAGAGCTTCCCGATGACGAGCATCGAGCTGAGCCAGTATGTCGGCGGCGCGCTGCAGGACGCCTATCCGCACACCGTCGTGGACGTGCACGAGCCCGAGCTCACCGTACAGTTAGAGGTGCGCGACCTGGCCGCCTATGTCCACGCCTCGCCGGTGCCGGGCGCGGGCGGCATGCCGGTCGGCTCGAACGGTGTGGCCGTCACGCTGCTCTCCGGCGGTATCGACAGCCCGGTGTCGACCTACATGATCGCGCGCCGCGGCGTGCGGCTGATCCCGATCCACTTCTTTTCCTTCCCCTACACCAGCGAGGCCGCCAAGGAGAAGGTGCTCGAGCTTGCAAAGCTTCTGACTGACTATTGCGGCCGCATGACCGTCGAGGTTGTGCCCTTTACGCACATTCAGGAGGAGATCCGCGACAAGTGCCCCGAGGAGTATTTCACGCTGATCATGCGCCGCTTTATGATTCGCATTGCCGAGCGCATTGCCGTTTCCAACGGCGCCAAGGCCATCGTCACCGGTGAGAACCTCGGCCAGGTGGCCAGCCAGACCATGGAGGCCATGGCCAGCACCCAGGCCGTCACCCATCTGCCGGTGCTGCAGCCGCTCATCGGCATGGACAAGGCCGAGATCGTCACGCTCGCGCGGCAGATCGGCACCTTTGACACCTCGATCCTGCCCTATGAGGACTGCTGCACGGTCTTCACGCCGCGCCACCCGCGCACCAAACCCCGTGTGTCCGAGGTCGAGGCGGTCGAGAAGGCGCTGGATGTCAAGGCGCTGGTGGAAGAGGCACTCAATGGTATCGAGCGCGTGCGGCTGGATGAGATGTGAGGCTGGCTCCTTGCCTGGGGGTTGTGAAAAAATCTGAAAACGCGGTTCTTGCCGTAGGGGCGGCTATTAGCCGCCCGTGCACAAAAACGTAATAGACCATATGAGAAGTTGGGCAAATTCGCATCATTGTACGAAATTG
>CACXDT010000012.1 GCA_902766405.1 Oscillospiraceae bacterium | reverse complement strand
GACTCTGTTTGGGCTGTGATCGCCTACTGCCCGATCACCGATCTGCCCAACGCGGACGCGGCTTATGAGTGGACCTATGCCGACACGCGTCTGGCGCTTCAGGATATCGACTTTAACAGCGATCCCGACGGAAAACCGATCGTCAGTTACACCGAGGACGCCGGCACGGTCAACGCGGAGGTCTCCGACTATCTCGCCTCGCTCTATGCCGACTATGTGAACGGTCTTGGCCTCACGCTCGACGACGGCACGCCGCTCACGGACGCCAATCTGCGGGATGCGATCATCGCACTGATGCAGGCGGAAATTGAGGAGTCGATCGAGGAAATCGGCGCGGAGCAGATGCTCGCGGATATCGACGGTCTCTCGAAGCTTGAAAAGGATGGAGCCGGTGCCAGGGACTGGCTTGTATTGCAGGAAGACGGCAGCTATACCTATGATTTCGCAAAGCACCTCAACTGGATCTGTGTCAACAAGGCACTGAAGGTCGTCTGCGCGTTCAGCAACAAGGGACTGCCCTGGGGCGCAACGAATGAAGACAGCCTCTTCGGCAGCAAGGCGTATGAGTACAGCGCCTTTGAGCCCTATTCCTGGGATCATGACAGCGTGGAGGGCAACGGCTGCGGCCCGGATGACACGGGACTGACCTGGGAGGCGTTCATGCAGACCGACGAGGGCCGGGAGCTCGCCCTGCAGATGCGTATGAGCAATGCCATAGAGTATCTCAACGATACGGAAGGCGACGACGCCGGTATCAAGGCTCCCCACTGGTATGTGCGTTACGGTATGTTCGACCGCGACTCTTCCTTTGCCGTCGAGACGATCCTGCGCTACAGCATCGCGAACAATCCGGATGTCGAAGATCTGAGCTTTGAGTTTGCCTGGCTTAAGCCTCACGCCGGTGACTACGACGTGACAGAAGCCTATGCCTGGCTGGATGAAATGCTGAAATAAAGCAGCGTATTACAGATAATATAGCGCCCCATTTCGCCATTATGAGGAAATGGGGCGCTCACTATAACAAATTTGTTATTAATTAGAAGATAAAATTGGAATGCATAGAAGGAATTAAGTACTTGCAAGAATGAAAGAATTCTTTTATAATAAGACCAAAGTAACTATATATCATAGATAGATAGGCAGGCGTATTTGGTTATTTTTTCGTCTTTCCGCAGCTTTTTCAAAAAGGGGGCTCGTTAACCGTGAAATACGCACTTGATCACAGCAATTATCATGACTTTGCCGTCTATGAGAAGAACAAGCTTCCCGGCCGTAGCTATTTTGTGCCCTATCCGAACCGCGCGGCTGCGGACAGTGTTTCACCGAAGGAAAAACGGTATGCCTCCGAAAAGGTGCTCTGTCTGAACGGACAGTGGGATTTCCGCTTTTATCCCCGCCCGGCGGAGCTGCCAGAGATTCTCGACACCGACAAGGTCAAATTCGATAGCATCGACGTACCGGCCTGCTGGCAGTTTCGCGGCTATGACCGGCCCTTCTATGTCAACATCCGCTATCAGTTCCCGTTCAGGCCGCCCGTGATCCCGACGACCGAGCGGGTCGGCACGGTGTTTACCTGGATGGGCGTGGATCAGGCCATCTCCCCGCGCTGGAGACATCCGGACGAATATAACTTCGTCGGCGTCTACCGCCGCAAGCTGCAGATCGACAACGCGGACAAGCGGTTTATCATCTCCTTCCTGGGGGTGGCGAGCTGCCTTGATCTCTATGTAAACGGCAGCTTTGTCGGTTATTCCGAGGGGGCGCACAACGTCGCGGAGTTCGACCTGAGCGGCCTTCTGCACGAGGGGGAGAATGAGCTTGTGGCTGTCGTGCACCGCTGGTGCACCGGTACCTATCTCGAGAGTCAGGATATGTTCCGCAACAACGGCATTTTCCGCGATGTGATGCTGCACATCGCAGAGCCCACAGATTTTCAGGATCTGGACGCTGTCACCAAAAAGACGGGGGAGACCTACTCCCTGACGCTGACGGCCTCGACCTACGCGGATACCGAGGTGACCTTCACCCTCGAGGGCCACGGCCTGCACGAGACGAAAACCGTTTCGACAGTCAACAAAACAGCCACCTTGAGCTTTGAAAAGCTCAAGGTGTCCGAGTGGAACGCCGAAGAGCCGACGCTGTACACGGTCTATTATGAGACGAAGACCGCCTGCGTCAAGGAGCGCATCGGCTTTAAAACCGTGGAGATCCGCGGCGATGTCTTCCTTGTCAACGGCAGAAAGATCAAATTCAAGGGCGTGAACCACCACGACACCAGCCCGACAAACGGCTATACGATGACGCCGGACGAGATCGAGCGGGACGTGAAGCTGTGCAAGCAGTTAAATATCGACACGATCCGCACCTCCCACTATCCGCCCGACCCGCTGCTGCTCGAGCTGGCCGACGAATACGGAATTTACATTGTGGACGAGAACGATCTGGAGACGCACGGCACCTGGTCGCACCAGATCCCGCCTACCTACAACACCATCAGCCACGATCCGAAGTGGCAGCCGCGCTATCTCGACCGCATCACGCGGCTCTATCAGCGTGACAAGCTGCACGCCAATACGGCGATCGTCATGTGGTCGCTCGGCAACGAGGCCGGCGGCTACGCGAATACCGACGCGATGTACGACTATCTGAAGGCGCACTCGGCGCTGCCCGTGCACTACGAGAGCGCGGTGCACTGCAAGCGCATTGCCTACGATGTCGGCAGCGAGATGTACCCGAGTGTCGAAAATGTCCACCTGGTGGGTGAGCACAGCCGCAAGCAGGCGCCGCTCAATGACCGGCCTTATTTCCTGTGCGAGTATGCCCACGCGATGGGCGTCGGCCCGGGCAACACCGAGGCCTACTGGAAGGAAATCTACACCTACGACAATCTCATGGGCGGCTGTGTCTGGGAGATGGTGGATCACGCCGTGCTCCACGCCGACGGCAGCTTCACCTACGGCGGCGACCACGGCGAGTGGGAGCACGACGGCAACTTCTGTGTCGACGGCATTTTCTATCCCGACAGAAAGCCCTCGGTCGGCGCGAAGATCATCCGCTTCATCTACCGTCCGATCCGCGTCTCGTGGAAGGGCGGGAACACCTTTGAAATCTTCAACACAACAGCCTTTTCTGACGGATCACGCTACGAGCTGAGCTTCGCCTGGAACGACGGCAGCACGGCGAGTATCCGCCCGGAGATCGCGCCGCTGACAAAGATGCAGATGCAGCTCCCGGCCGGAAAGAGTGTCAACGGCAACCTGAGCGCGATCGTCACGACGGTCGATACTGTGACCGGTCAGACAGTATCTGAGGAGCAGCTGGTGCTTACGCAGACGCTGCCTGCTGTGCCGCAGACGATGCCTCTGCCGGATTCTTTCTCCATCGTGGACGGGAAGCCCCGCCTGATGCTTCCGAATGGTGAGGTTTTCAGCGGCGCTGAGCAGTATACACTCCTCTACCGTGCCGCGACGGACAACGACACGAACCCCCTGTTCCAGAACACGATGAAGCCTTTCTTCGACCAAAAGGAGGAGCTTGTCTCCTGCGAAACGATCGAAAACGGCATGAAGGTCGTCACAAAGGTCTCTAATAAGAAGGCCAAATTCCTGGTGACCGACACCTATCAGGGCACGGCGGAGGGTATCCTTGTCACAAGCCGGCTGCACTGTGTGTCCGGCGGCGGGAATGTGCCGCGCTTTGGCAAGTGCTTCCGTCTCAGCGAAAAGTTTGACGCGGTGACCTACACGGCCCGCTGCGGCGAGAGCTACTGTGATATGAAGGAGCAGTTCCCGATCCGCACGGTGCAGTGCACGGTTGCGGATATGACCGAGCCGAACATCAAGCCGCAGGAGAGCGGCAACCGCTGCGACTGCACCGAGGCTTGTGTCTCCGACGGCAAGACCAACGTCAGCTTCGTGGCGATCGAGAAGCCCTACGAGCTCGGCATCAAGCCCTATACCGACAAGGCGCTCTTCGCGATGAAGCACCGCGGGGACGAGAAGCGCACCGGAACCTATGTGACGGTGCAGGCCTTCCAGCAGGGCATCGGCACCGGCGCCTGCGGCCCGGCCATCATGCCAGAGTTCTGTTACCCGGCCAAAGCAGACTACGAGCTGAAATTCCTGATCCGTGTTTCGGAGGGTAAGTGACCGATTATGTCGGATTTATGACCGTTTATGCCAGGCGCTATACATACGGACAGAACTGTGCTACAGTGATAACAGACATTCCGACGCCGCTTCTGTCCGAAGACACTGTTTATAACCAAGTTGGTTTATAAAATAAGTCAGGAGGAATGTTATGAAAAAGAAGAAATCCACAGGCTTGTGGAGAGGTCTGACGGCAGTCTTCGCCTGCCTGTTGGCGCTGCTGATCGGCGCCAACAGCATCGCGGCGGCGAACCGCGACTTCATCAACACCCGTCTCGGTCTTTCCAACTATAAGATCGTGGACAACAGCAACGGCGAGGAGAAGGATTCGATCTATTTCAAATCCGAATTCTCCAGCATCTCCGAGCTCATCGACGCGAAGACCGCGCTTGCCGCGGAAATCTCGTCCGAAGGCTCTGTCCTGTTGAAAAACAACGGCGCTCTGCCGCTGGATACCGCGTCCGAGAAGGTGACGCTCTGGGGTCTCAACTCCGTGCACACCACGCTCGGCGGTATGATCGGCTCGTCCGTCTCGGTCTCGGCCGACGCCGGACAGGTGCAGTACGATCTGGTCGCTGCGCTGCGTGAGAAGGGCTTTGATCTCAATGAAGAGATGATCTCCTTCTATGACACGGATGAGATGCTCAAGGCTTACGGGCGCAAGGGCGGCCATGCGCTGACCCCGTCCTTCGGCAAGGTCTATGAGAATCCCAGCGTCTACAACATCGGCGAGGCCCCGGCGGACGTGTACACCGACAAGGTGCTCTCCTCCGCGGACGGCACGGTTGCCGTTGTTGTCCTCTCCCGCGACAGCTCTGAGGCGGCCGACTACAACCCCAACATGCAGAACAACAAGGCCAACAAGGACGGCACACTGAATCTGACCGATACCTACGAGCGCCCGCTGGCCCTGTCCACCAACGAGCAGGCCATGATCGCGCTGGCCAAGGAGCACAGCTCCCGCGTCATCGTGCTGATCAACGCCGATAACCCGATCGAGATCGAGGAGCTCAAGAATGACGACGGCATCGGCGCCATCCTCTGGTGCGGCCTGCCCGGCATGAACGGCTTCCTCGGCGTGGCGGATGTGCTCTCCGGCGCGGTGAACCCCTCCGGCCACCTGGTCGATACCTTCGCCGTCAAGTCCGACTCGGCCCCGGCCATGGTAAACTTCGGCGTATACCTCTATACAAACAATTCCAAGACCGGCAAGGACGCCACACTGATCAACGAGAACTGCAAGGGCGACTGGTACCTGGTCGAGTCCGAGGGCATCTACGACGGCTATAAGTACTACGAGACCCGCTATGAGGATCTGGTGCTGGGCCGCGGCAAGGCTGACTCCGACGCCGGTGCAATCGGCGGTGCCTGGAACTGGGATGACGAGGTCTCCTATTCCTTCGGCTACGGCCTGAGCTACACGAGCTTCGAGCAGACGCTCAAATCCGTCGATGTGACTGTCGGCGGCGAGGGCAAGGCTGTTGTCACGGTGAAGAATACCGGCGACGTGGCCGGCAAGTCTGTGGCGCAGCTCTATGTGCAGGCCCCCTATACCGAGGGTGGACTTGAGAAATCGGCCATCCAGCTGGTGGCCTTTGGAAAGACCTCGCTGCTGGCCCCCGGCGCGAGCGAGGACGTGACGATCACCTTTGACCCCGCGAACTTCGCCAGCTATGACGAGAACGCTGTCAAGGCGAACGGCACCCAGGGCGCCTGGTCGCTCGAGAAGGGCGACTACTACTTCGCCATCGGCAACGGCGCGCATGAGGCGCTGAACAATGTGCTTGCCAAGAAGCTCGGCAGCGACGACGGCCTTGTCAAGACCGCCGACACGGAGGAGATCAATGCCGGCAACGCCATAGTCTGGAACCTCTCCGCCACCGATATCGAGACCTATTCAAAGAACGTGGAGAACCGTCTCCAGGATATGGACATCAATAAGCTCATCCCCGGCACGGTCGAGTACACCACGCGTGCCGACTGGACGAAGGGTTGGGAGCCGGTTGCGGCTATCACCCCGACCGACGCCATGATGGTCGGCCTGACGAACAGTCTCTACACGCTCAATGCCAATAACGGCGACAACGGCCCTGTCACCTGGGGCGCTTCGAACGGTCTGAAGATCATCGACGCGGTCATCACCGAGGACGACGGCACCTATGTGGGTGTTCTCAACTTCGATGATCCCATCTGGGATCAGCTGCTCGACCAGATCACGCTTGATGAAGCGATCCAGTTTATCGAAAAGGGCGGCGACGACTTCGAGAATATCGATTCGATTCAGCTGCCGCGTATCTACTCCAATGACGGTCCTCTCGGCTACACCGGCGACCAGGTCGGCGGCTACTTCGTCCGCTGGACCGCCAACGACAGCGCGAGTCCCTACTTTGTCAAGGAGACCGACGACAAGGCGAGCTACCGTATGGCCGTTATGCCCACCGAGCCCGTTGTGGCCGCGACCTTCAACAAGGAGCTCATTACCCGCGAGGGTGAGCTGCTCGGCGAGGACGGCCTGTGGGCCAAGGAGAGCAGCATCATCGCTCCGGGCATGAACCTGCACCGCACAGTATACTGCGCGCGCAACCACGAGTACTATTCCGAGGATCCTGTGCTGACGGCCTACATGGGCAGCGCTATCAGCACCGGTCTGCGCAGCAAGGGCACGATGCCCCAGCCCAAGCACTTTGCTTTCAATCACCAGGAGGCCAACCGCCCCGGTCTGTCCACCTTCATGACCGAGCAGGCCGCCCGTGAGAATGAGCTCAGAGGCTTCCAGATGCCGATGAGCGGCAACATCTGCCAGGGCATCATGACGGCCTTCAACCGTGCCGGCACGGCCTACTCCGGCGGCTACTGTCCGCTGCTGACCGGCATTGCCCGCGACGAGTGGGGCTATATGGGCTGGTTTGTCACCGACATGATCAACGGCGCCGACTACATGAACTGGCGCGACATTACCGCGGCCGGCGGCGGCGCGGCGCTGACCTCCTCCGCGTACGACTCCTCGGAGATCGGCGCGATGGCTGCCTCCCGTGACGCCATTGCCAAGGACAACTATTTCCAGCAGGAGATGCGCCAGGCGATCAAGTACTATCTCTATCAGATGGCGCAGTCCAACGCCATGAACGGCATCAGCTCCACGACGGAGATCGTGTTCGTCCGTACCTGGGTCGATAACGCTCTGCTCGCCGGAACGATCGCCATGGCTGTGCTGACGGCTCTGTGCCTGGTGATCTCTGTTAGTAAAGAATTCAAAATCCGTAAAAAAGAAGACTGAGAGAGGAGGAGCGAAACATGAGTAAGAACAAATTAGGCGCAGCCGCTTTCCTGTCGTTGGTTGCCGGCGGCCTGTCCCTGGTCGATATCTTCCTGTATCGCACAGTCATGTACACCTATCAGCCGGTGTTTTTCATGCTGGCCGGAGCTATCGTTGTTGCAGTGCTCGGCTGTCTGCTCGCCCGCGTGGTTCCGACAATCGCTAACTATTTCCCCATCTGCCTCGTTTTCCTGCTCGCCTCCGCTCTGGTCTGGGGCGCGATGCTGATGGTCAACCAGATCGGCTATGTTATTGCCGGACTGGACGGCATTCAGACCATTCTGACCTATATCTTCTTCACCGGCTTTACCGCCGCCGCGCTGGTGATCGCTCTCGTTGCCGCGTTCCTTCCGACCGGCGTGAAGGCTGAATAAGCGCAAATCACTGCCTCCTTACAGCCTGAATACAGGCTGTAAGGAGAAGAATACGTATTTCTATGGTCTTTGACCGTAGCAATAAAAAATTTTTAGAAGGAGAAAACAACATGAAAAAGCTCTTAGCGATCCTCATGACCCTGGCAATGGTTCTGTCTCTGGGCGTCTGCGCGTTTGCGGCGACCGAGGCCGATCTGCCCACCGAGCCCGAATTCGATCCCAACCCCGACTACGATATGTGGACGGTCGTGGAGTACACGATCGAAGACATCCAGGCCGACCTGGTCTGCACGGTCTCCGCGAAGGCCGACTTCAGCGAGTTCTATCTGGAGTGCAACTTCTACGGCGACGATCAGATGACCCGTACCACCTATGACGGCAGCGAGTACACGGTTCTCGAGGACGCCACCGGCTTCATGGCCGGCGACACCCCCGCGATCCTCGACAAGGCCCAGGAGCAGGATCTCTGGGTTTCGATGAACGGTGACGACGCCGCGGCCGAGAAGAAGTACACCGAGGCTGATCTGCCCACCGAGCCCGAGTTCGACCCCAACGAGGACTACTACAAGTACACGGTCGTTGAGTACACGATCGAGGACATCCAGGCCGATCTGGTCTGCACGATCAGCACCAACGAGGCGATGGACGAGTTCTATCTGGAATGCAATTTCTACGGTGACGATCAGATGACCCGCACTGTTGTTTCTGCCGACAGCGAGACCGGCTATGAGGTTCTCGAGGACGCCACCGGCTTCATGGCCGGCGACACGCCCGCCATCCTCAACAAGGCGATCGAGCAGGATATCTGGGTTCTTCTGCACGACGACGAGGCCGCCGAGGCTGGCGAGGGCGCGACTGAGGCCGATCTCCCGACCGAGCCCGAGTTCGATCCCAACCCCGACTACGCCTACTACACGGTCGTTGAGTACACGATCGAGGACATCCAGGCCGATCTCGTCTGCACGATCAGCACCAACGAGGCGAAGGATGAGTTCTATCTCGAGTGCAACTTCTACGGCGACGACCAGATGACCCGCACCACCTATGACGGCAGCGAGTACACGGTTCTCGAGGACGCCACCGGCTTTATGGCTGGCGACACCCCCGCGATCCTCGACATCGCTCTCGAGCAGGATATCTGGGTTCCCATCGCGTAAGCTAACACAAGAACATCCGTTTACAGGGCACCCATTTCCGGGTGCCCTGTTTTCAAAAGGAGAGTATCGCTATGAAACTAATGCGAAGCCTGGCAGTGCTCCTGACGGTCGCGCTGCTGCTCAGTCTTTGCGTTCCCGCCGCACTGGCTGAGGGCAAAACCGAGATCGTCGATCTGAAAACGCAGGGCCGTGTCGATCCGATTGGCGTCGATACGCTTCAGCCCGCGTTCTCCTGGCGCATGGCGTCGGACACTGTCGGCGCTGCGCAGACAAGCTACCGTATTGTCGTGACGGAAGAGCAGGGGACTGTCGTCTGGGATTCGGGCACTGTTGAGAGCGCAGCCTCTGTCGGCATTCTGTATGAGGGCGAGCCGCTGCAGAGCGCTTCGGCCTACAGCTGGACCGTGACGGTGACCGATCAGAACGGCGGCGAAATCGTCTCTGCACCGGCGCACTTCGAGACCTCGCTCTTGGACGACAGCTTTGACGCCTGGGAGGGTGCCCAGTGGATCGGCGCAGACGAACTGAGCCTTGATGCGGCCTCCAAGTCGGTTTTCCAGATCAGTGCCGATGTGACCATTCCGGAGGGGAGCAACAGGGCCACCTTTATCTTCGGCGCCGATGATTTCCGCCTGCAGCACGCGGTGTTCAATCCCTGGCTCAGCGAGAGGCAGAGCTATATTCGCGTCGAGCTGGATTATTCTGACGTGACCGCGGACGGCGGTGCGAAAATCAACTTCTACCGTGTCGGCTATCTTGAGGAGGATACGCCCCTGGTCCCGTTCGCTGCGATCGAGAACAGCGACGAGCTCAACGCGCTCCTGACCTCGGAAAATCGCTATGAGCCCCATCATGTCGATCTCTATTGCCCGGCCAACGGCCTCACCGTCAGCTTTGACGGCACGGTGCTGAACGCCAACAAGATCGTCCTCAACCCGCTCGGCGAGTCCGGGGTCAACACCTACCCGATGCTCGGCAGCGTCGGCTTTGCCGCCAATCCCGGCGAGAGCGCGGTGTTTACCGATTATACCATTGCCAATGCCGGAAAATTCGCCCGCGGTACCCTGCTGGACGAGAACAGCGGTGCGACCTACGCCATCTTTGACGGGCTTGACGGTCTGAGCGTGGATGGCAGCTCCGTTGCGGTTACCGGCGGTGAAAACGGCGTCCTCGCCTATGCCGACCCCAGCTTCTCTGCGGCTCCGATGCTGCGCCGCGGCTTCACGCTGAAGGGCGAGGTCGAAAAGGCCAGGCTCTATCTCACCGCGCAGGGCATATATGATTATTATATCAACGGCAGCGAGATTGCCGCGGATGAGTGGTTCAATCCCGGTTCCACCGAGTACGATTCGATCCTGGCCTATAACGTCTATGATGTTACCGAAAACCTTGTCGCCGGCGAAAACGCGATGGGTGCGGTGCTCGGCGAAGGCTGGTGGACAGGCATGACCACGTTTGAAGCCACCAACAACAACTATTACGGCGATCAGAGCGCACTGATGGCCATGCTGGTTGTGACCTATGCCGACGGCACGGACGAGACCATCGTCACCGACGCGGAAAACTGGGAATGCTTCACCGACGGTCCGGTCCGTCTTGCCTCCTTCTTCCAGGGTGAGCGCTACGACGCGACCAAAGAGGCCGCTGTCAAGGGCTGGACCGAGGCCGGTTTCGCCGGTGAGTGGGGCAGTGCCTCGGTTGTGGAGACGAGAAAACAGTTCCGCAATCCCCGTCTTGTCACGCGCTATGACGAGCCTGTTCATGTGATCCGCACGAGCGCCGCAGTGGATTATCTCGGCGAGACGAAGGAAGGCTCCGGCTCGTATCTCTATGATATGGGGGAGAACGTCTCCGGTGTCCCGCTGATCACGATCCCGGCCGACCTGGCGAAACCCGGCGAGACGGTCACACTCCGCTTTGCCGAGATCCTCTATCCTGAGCTCGAAGAGTATACCGCCACGGGCGTCAACGGCCTGCTGATGGTGGAAAACCTCCGCACCGCGCTGGCGACGGATTTCTACACGATGAAGGAGGGTGAGAATGTCATTGCACCCGACCTGACCTTCCACGGCTACCGTTATATCGAGATCACGGGTCTCGACGAGGCACTGCCGGCGGAAAACGTGCAGATGCGGGTGCTTTCCTCGCTGGATACCGGCGCGAGCTACGAGAGCTCCAATCCGCTGGTCAACCAGCTCTTTGCGAATATCGTGAACTCGACCACAAGCAACTATATCTCGATCCCGACCGACTGCCCGCAGCGTGACGAGCGTATGGGCTGGACCGGTGATGCGCAGGTCTACGCGCTCTCCGGCTCGTATGTGGCGGATACCTACCCGTTCATGCGCCAGTGGATGGATACCGTGCGCGCCGACTGCGGCGAGACCGGATTGTCCTCCCAGTACTGCCCGGCCTTCGTGAACTATGATCTTGACAACGACGACGTCATCCCCCATAAAGGCCAGAGCTTCGGCATCACCTGGAACTGCCTGGTCGTGACGATCCCGTACAACCTCTTTATGCAGACCGGCGACCTGGCCATCGTGCGCGACAACATCGAGAATATCTGCACCTATGTCGACCATCTGAACGACACGCCGCTCAAGTATAAGGATGCCAACGGTGACAAGCAGACCGATGAGCGCCTGACCGGCGAGACCGGCACGCTCTGCGACCACCTGGCCCGCATCCCGACCGACGGCGTGAGCCTTGGCAACGCTGTATATATCGCCTGCCTGGACGAGGCCGCGGCGATGCTCGAGGCTCTGGGCGAGACGGAGAAGGCTGCTGAATATCGCGAGACCGCGGCTCTTGCGCGCGAGGCCTGGAACGAGCTCTTCATCGACGCCGAGACCGGTATGACCAAAAATGCCAAGGGCGTTATTCAGGATACCCAGGCTTCTTATGCCACACCGCTGCGCTTCGGCATCATCAGCGAAGAGAATCTCGAGCGCGCGCTGCAGCACTACCAGCGCACGATCGCGGAGCCGAATCTCACCGATTCCGACGGCCTCGCTGTCCCGGCCTACAGCATCACGACCGGTTTCAACGCCACCGGCAATGTGCTCAACGCGCTGAGCGATCACGGTCTGAACGACATGGCCTACCGCCTGTTTGAATCCACCGAGTACGCATCGTGGCTCTATCCGGTCACGCAGGAGGCGACGAGCATCTGGGAGCGCTGGAACGGCTATACCAACGAGCTCGGCTTCAATGGCAACAACAGCATGAACTCGTTCAACCACTACTCCTTCGGCGCGGTGTACGAGTGGATGGTCGCCTATCAGCTCGGCATCCGCAGCGATGCGGCCAGGCCCGGCTATCAGCACTTTATCCTGCAGCCGACGGCCGGCGGCAGCTTCGATTACGCGCGCGGCAGCTATGAGTCTGTCTACGGCACGATCGAGAGCGGCTGGACGGCCGCGGACGGCGCCATGGTCAGCTATGACGCGCGTATCCCCGCCAACACCTCGGCCACGGTCTATCTGCCCGTCGGCGCTGTGCTGGACGGCGGCGCAGACTACGCGCGCGGCACCGAGCTGCACAACGGCGCCGAGTGCGCGGTCTTCGAGCTCCCGGCCGGTGCCTGGCACTTCAGTTTTTAAGCAATTGCAAACCGGGGATGCAATTTTGCATCCCCCCATTTTAGAAAAGGAGACTCTGATGAGAAAACAAAGCCTTTCCCTGATTCTGTGTCTGTTGATGCTCGTGACGCTGCTGCCGGGCACCGCGCTGGCTGCGAAAAAGAACACGCCGCCGGAGTTCAAGCACCATGAGTACGAGCACCACTACCGTCTGCAGGACGACAGCTACGAGGCGACCGACACCGAGGGCGGCTATCGCCACTATGTCTGCGCCGACTGCGGCGACGAGTACAGCTATACGACCGACCCGCTGGTCTACGAGACGAACCCCAAAACCGGCGAGACTGTCACCCAGGCGCACGCTTATAACCCGCTTCTGCCGAGCTGGGAGCACATCCCCGACGCCGAGCCGCAGGTCTTCTGGTCGAAGGCCGACAACGAGTGGCGCGTCTATCTCTACGGCTCGCACGACGACACCGGCGTCGGCTACTGCGGCTTTAACTACCTGATGTACTCCGCGCCGGTCTATGACCTGAGCGACTGGCGCTGCGACGGCGTGTATCTCGACATCTCCGAGCACGCGACCTCCGGCGCGACGGTCGGTCTCTTCGCGCCAGACTGCGCCTATGACGTGAACACCGACCAATACTACCTGATCTCCAACGAGTTCAACGCCTACTCGGTGCTGCGCGTGGCCGACAATCCCTGCGGCCCCTGGGACGAGCAGGAGGCCGAGTGGTACGCCTCGGTCAAGTTCATCTACGACCCCTCGATCTATATCGACCCGGATGGGACGATCTACATCGCGGGCTCGTGCATGAAGACCGTCTATAAGGACTACCCCGAGATCCAGGAGCTGGTGACGGCGGACGACTACAAGAGCGGCATGAGCCACATCGGCGTGCTGATGCAGCTCAAGGACGATCTCAGTGACGGCGACGGCATCGAGGCGATCAGCTGGCTGCCGAACGACGCGCGCGGCTATCTGCCGATCTACGAGGGCCCCTCGCTGCAGGGCTGGGTCGAGGAGCTCGGCGTCTATGTCTATTTCTATGTGAGCTATGATGTCGGTGCGGACGGGAGCTGGTACAACTCCGGCCTCGCCTGGCTGTGGACCGACGATCTGATGAACGGCACCTGGCACTTCGGCGAAAACGGCGTGGACGAGCAGTATGTCGATCTCGACTATGTGATCTCGGGTAACCATGGCAACATCGTCTCCGACACGAGCGGCCGCTACGCGCTCGACCCGGCGACAGGGGAACTGACACTAACCGATTTTGCGACCTACGCCTATGGCAACAACCACGGCGGTCTCGCTAAAATCAACGGCCGCTGGATTTTCTTCGGCCACCGGCAGACCGGCCGCACCGCCTATTCCCGCCAGACCGTAGCAGGGGAGGTACAGCTCTATCGCGACGGCGATACCCCGGTCATCACGCCCTTTGAATTCACCTCCTCCGGCGTGGCCGGCAGCATGAGCGCCTACGAGACTGTGAACGCCGACCGCACGACTTACCTGATCCCGGCCATCGACCACCCAGCACCCTCGACCGAGAACAACAATGTCCATACCGACTGCAAGGACATCGACCCTTACATCACCGCAAGTCGCGATGAGAACGCCGTACATGCCACTTATGTGGCGGAGCTGCGCGACGGCAGCGTCGTCGGCTACAAGTATCTCGATTTCGGAGCCGATGAGACAACGGTTGCGCTGAGCCTGCTTGTCGCGCCTGGCGAGGCCGGTGCGGATGCTTCGGTCTCTGTGTGGCTTGACGCGCCGACAGCCGAGGCCGGCGGCACCCAGCTCGGCACCGTGGCGTTAACGGCCGACGCTCTCGCTGCAAGCGAGCGGACGGAAACCGGCACGGACGGCACGGTCTGGACCTGGGTAGACGGCGCGATGGCGCAGCCGGTCAGCGGCATTCATGGCGTCTACTTCGTATTCGCCTCGGCGTCCGACGAGATCCTCGGCTCCTTCGATCAGTTTGTGTTCAGCAGGGACTGAAATATGTGAATCCCCCATGCAACGGCATATTTGCCGGAGCATGGGGATTTTTTGTCGTTTTACGGCATGATTTGTGCGATTATTTCTTCTCCGGGTATGGACTTATAAGGAAAAATGTGATAAATTAGAAATAAATAAAGATGAATCGCATTATCCGGGCGAGATATATTTGTCTGCAGGGGAGTGTGACAGGTATGAGATCCTCGTGGTACAAAAGCGTCGGCATGCTGCTGGTAATAGGTGTCCTTTTCTCGCTTGTGCCGCTGACGGCGGCCTTTGCAAGTGATGACGGACTCAGCTGGGGCGACGGAACACCGGCGCTCGATCCGGTCGTCGCTACGCCGGAGCCGACCGCCGAGCCGACCGCTGTGCCAACAGAGACGCCGGCCGCCGAAACACCGGCCGCCGCGACGCCAGACCCCGTCGCTGTGACGGGCGGCACCGCACG
>CACXDT010000011.1 GCA_902766405.1 Oscillospiraceae bacterium | reverse complement strand
GGCCGTGAAGTCCTCTTCGTTGCCGATCATGACATCGACATAGCGGGCGATCTCCTTATTGACCTCCTGCGCCTTCTCGAGACCGCCGATGGCGCTCCACATCGAGGGGCGGTAGTTGAGGTCGTAGGAGACGATGGTGCCGTATTTCTTGGCGGTCTTGATGGCGGCGAGGACGGTCTCGCAGGCCTGCTCGCTCAGAGCGGCGTAGATGCCGCCGGTGTGCAGCCAGCGCACGCCGAGCTTGCCGAAGATGTATTCAAAGTCAAAATCCTCGGGCGTGGCCTTGGAGATGGCGGTGTTGGCGCGGTCGGAGCAGCCCTTCGCGCCGCGGATGCCGAAGCCGCGCTCGGTGAAGTTCAGGCCGTTGCGGCAGGTGCGGCCGATGCCGTCGGTCTTCATCCAGTGGATCAGCGAGGTATCGACGCCGCCCTGCATGATGAAGTCCTCGGCCAGATGGCCGACCTCGTTATCGGCGAAGGCCGTGATGACCGCGGTCTTCAGCCCGAAGCACTTGCGCAGGCCGCGCACGACGTTGTACTCGCCGCCGCCTTCCCACACGCGGAAGGAACGGGCCGTGCGGATTCTTCCCTCGCCCGGATCGAGACGCAGCATGACCTCGCCGATCGAGGCGGCGTCAAAGGCACAGTCTTCGCGTTTTTTCAGATTCAGTTCCATGTTCGTATCCTCCCTTAACCGCGGTTTTCCGCGACGATTTTGTGGGCCGCGGCGCATAGCTCGCGGATTTCGTCAAACTTGCCCTCGTTGATGGCCTTGCGGGGCACGGGCCAGCTGCCGCCGACCGCCTGGATGAACGGGGTGTTCAGGAACTCGGCCAGGTTGTCGTTGTTGACGCCGCCGGTGGGGATGAATTTCAGGCCGACAAAGGGGCCGGAGAGCGCCTTGAGGGCCTTCAGCCCACCGTACACACTGGCCGGGAAGAACTTGACGACCTTCAGGCCGTGCTTGAGCGCCATCATGATCTCGGTGGGCGTGACGCAGCCGGGCGTCACAGGGATGTTGTTCTCGCAGCACCAGGCCACGGTCTCCTCGTCATAGCCGGGGGCGACAATGAACTTCGCGCCGCACTCGACGGCCAGCTTGGCCTGCTCCACGTTCACAACGGTGCCGGCGCCGACCAGCATCTCGGGCACTTCCTGGGCCACAGCGCGAATCGAGTCCGCCGCGGCGGCCGTGCGGAAGGTGATCTCCATGGCGGGAATGCCGCCCTCGACCATGGCGCGGGCCGTGGGGACAGCGTCCTTGGCGTCGTCCAGCACCACAACGGGAACAACGCCGATCTTGGCAAATTCGCTCAGAACATCCATGATTGTTTTACTCTCCTTATTTCTTATTTTTTCATTGGTTAGCAAAATTCTATGATTACAAAGCCGTTTTCAGGCTTGGTAAACCGGTTTACAAAAGGGATATGTAGATACAGCCTCATGCCGGGAGGCGCTTTTTCTTTTTTGCTCTATACAAAAAATGATTCCACCGTCGAAGCGCGGATATGCAATGCGGCCGGCAGCTCCCGCAGCTCGGCGGGGAGCGCCTCGCCCTCCGGGGCCTCGATGCGGCGCAGCAGCATTTTCGCCGCCTCGGCGCCGACCTTCTCGCTCGCTAAGGCAACGGCGCTGATGCCGGGCGTCGTGAGCTTCAGCCAGAACCAATCGTCAAAGGTGATGAAGCCGAGCGCATAGCCGAGCTCTGTCTGCGCCTCCTGCAGCGCCGTGATCAGGTGCTGGGCCGTCACGCCGTTGACCGAGAGGATCGCCTTGCGCTCGTCGGGGAAGGCATCCAGAAACGCGCGGACAGCCGCGGCACACGCGCCGGGCGCTTTCGCGTCGTAGCTGTAAATGAGCGGTGTTTGTCCGGGGCAGAGCGCGGCAATCGCCCGCTCATAGCCCTCGCGGCGGCGCAGGCGCGGCATGATCAGCCCGTCGCCCTCGGTAAAATAGGCGATGCGGGTATAGCCGCAGCGGCGCAGGTGTTCGACGCAATCCCACGCAGCCTCTTTGTCGGCGGAGATGACCGTGTCGATCTGCGTCTCGCCGGGGAGCGAGCGGTCGGCCAGTACGATGGGCACACCGCGCGCCTTGATATCGAGCAGATAGCTGTCGTTGCCGCCGGTGGTGTTGACGATCAGGCCGTCGACTTTATTTTCGAGAAAGCCCTCAATGGCCGCACGCTCGCGGCCGGGCTGTTCGCCGCTGTCGGAGAATAAGACCTGATAGCCCGCCTGCTCGAGTACCTCGCTCAGGCCCTTGAGCAGCAGCGCGGAGAAAGGGTTCGTCACATCGCCAAGCGAGCAGCCGATCAGCCGGGTGTATCTGGACTTCAGGCGCTGGGCCGTGCGGTTGGGGTGAAAGTCCAGCTCGCGGATCACGCGCTCGATGCGCTCGACCGTCTCGGCTGAGATATTTTCATACCTGTGGTTGAGATAGCGCGAGATCGTCGTCTTCGATACGCCGCACTGCCGGGCCACATAGTCTATCGTTACTCTCTTTTCCAAGCTATCACCCTGTACGTTCTGTGCCCTCTTTCTTTACCACGCATAGTGTATCATTCCGCCCCTCACTTTGCAATAGAAAGCGCGCTCGCGTTTTTCACGAAAATGCGGGCCGTTTTTTGGTTATTTTGTTGATAGCCGCCAGAACTTATCAGGCAAAAACAAGCCATGGAAACCGATTTCCAAAGGCCGAAAATGAAATTATTCTTTGTGTTTTGTGGCCTCACGCACGCGAAGGGGCAAGACCATCCTCCGCAGTCGCGCTGCCGGCCGCTTTTCCGTAAGGCAAATATGACCTCATGACTGGGTTCAAGTTTTCCTCGCGTTTCCATCGGCACATCAATCATTTGCTTTTTTCTTGCGTATTTTCAAATCTGTGGTATAGTAATTTTGTTAATTATCATGTAAAATCCACGGAGGACAATCCTATGAGTGATTTTGAGCAGAAGATCAGCGCCGCCGCGCGCGAGGCTGTCCGTGTACTGTTTGAACTCGAGGCCGAGGACGCGATCGTGAGCGTCGAGACGCCGAAGGACCCGAAGCTCGGCGACTACGCGCTGAGCACCGCGATGAAGCTGGCGCGCACGCTGCACCGCAGCCCGCTGCAGATCGCCGAGCCGCTGGCCGAAAAGCTGCAGGAGCTGCTGCCCGAGGCCGAGAGCGTCACGGTCGCCAGGCCCGGCTTTATCAACTTCAAGCTCAAGAGCGAGGCGCTGTCGGCCCTGATCAATCAGGTCATCGCCGCGGGAGACGACTACGGCAAAAACAACGCCGGTGCGGGCAAGCGCGTGCTGGTGGAGTGGGTCTCGGCCAACCCGACCGGCGAGCTGCACTGCGGCCACGCCCGCAACGCCGCCTGGGGCGACAGCATCTGCCGCCTGCTCGAAGAGAGCGGCTACGACGTGCTGCGCGAATACTACGTCAACGACGCCGGCAACCAGATCGTCATGCTGGGTGAGAGCCTGGTCTCCCGCTATTTTGAGCATTTTGGCCAGTCCTATCCCCTGCCCGAGAACGGCTACCACGCCGAGGACGTGCGCCAGATCGCGATCGACATTGCCGAGCGCGACGGCGACAAGTGGCTCAATGCCGACCCCAAGGAGCGTCTCGAATACTTCATGCAGGAGGGCAAGACCCGCGAGCTTGAGAAGATCGACCGCGATCTGAAGCTCTACGGCGTGACGATCCAGTCCTGGATGCACGAGACCTTCTTCTATGAAAACAACCGCCAGCGCATCAACGCGTGTCTCGATCGGATGAACGCGCTCGGCCTGCTGTACGAAAAGGACGGCGCGCTGTGGTTCAGGAGCACCGATTTCGGCGACGACAAGGACCGCGTGCTGCGCAAGAGCGACGGTACGCTCTCGTATCTGACGCCGGACATTGCCAACCACGTCCACAAGGTCGAGCGCGGCTATGCCACGCTGATCGACCTCTGGGGCGCCGACCACCACTCCTATATCACGCGCATGCAGGCCGCGCTGACGGCGCTCGGCTACCCGAAGGACACGCTGCAGGTCGACCTGATCCAGATGGTGCGCATGGTCGAGGACGGCGTTGAGGTCAAGATGTCCAAGCGCACCGGCAACGCCATCACGATCCGCGAGCTCTGCGAGGATATCGGCGTGGACGCCGCCCGCTGGTTCTTCGCCAGCAAGGACGTGTCGACGCACATGGATCTCGACCTGAAGCTGGCCCGCTCGCAGGACAACGACAACCCGGTCTACTACGCCCAGTACGCCCACTCGCGCATGTGCTCGATCCTCTCGAACCCGAAGATCCCGACCTTCCATCAGGTCGAAAGCTACACGCGCCTGACCGACGAGAAGGAGCTGCAGCTGCTGAAAATGATCGGCGAGTTCCCCGCCGAGGTTGCGAACGACGCGCTGCTGCGCAAGCCCAACAAGCTGGCCGACTATATTCTCTCGCTCGTGAAGGTGTTCCACAGCTATTATAACTCCACCAAGGTCAACATCCCCGAAGATGGCGAACTCACGAACGAGCGCCTTGGCCTTGTCACGGCCGTGAAGATCACGCTGAAAAACGCCCTGTACCTGATCGGCGTCTCGGCGCCGGAGCATATGTAAGCCATGCGCGCGGTTGTCACACGGGTCAAAAGCGCCTCGGTCGTCATCGACGGCGCGGTGCACGGCCAGATCGGCGATGGCTTTCTGGTGCTGCTGGGCGTCCGCGACGACGACAGCGCGGCGCAGGCCGACAAAATCGTCGATCGGATCGTCGGGCTGCGGGTCTTTGAGGACGAAAACGGCAAGATGAATCTGAACCTGGAGAAGGCCGGACGGCATGAGGTGCTCCTCATCAGCCAGTTTACACTGTTTGCTGACTGCCGCTCCCGCCGCCCCGCCTTTATCCGCGCCGCCCGCCCCGATACGGCGATCCCGCTCTACGAGCGCGTGATCGAGGGGCTGCGCGCGCACGCTCTCCATGTCGAAACCGGCGTTTTCGGCGCGGACATGCAGGTGATCTCCCAGAACGACGGGCCGGTCACGATCCTGCTCGATACCGACGAGCTGTAAAAGGGAGGCATCTGCTCGAATAAACCGGAGTACCGCTGACACTGTTCCCCCCTCTCCGTCGACCGCGGTCACAGCGACGGTGGAGAGGAGGGCACAGGCGGTCGAGTTGGCGGACTCCGGTTGTTAGCGCTTTATTAACATGATTACCGTTAATCTGTATTACACAGGTAAAAATGGCGCTGCCCGCGCCTTTGCGGAGGAGATGGTACAAAGTGGCGTTATATCCGCTATCCGCGCGGAGGACGGGAATCTCCGCTATGCGTACTATTTCCCGATGGACGATCCCGAGACCGTACTGCTGATCGACCAATGGCGGGATCAGGCGGCGATCGACGCGCACCACGTCTCGCCCATGATGGGGAAAATCGCGGCGCTGCGGGAAAAATATGACCTGCACATGAAGGTCGAGCGCTTCACAAGCGACGAGGCGCTGCCGGAGAAAGACCTGAAATTCATCAAACAATGAGGAGAGAGCAAAATGGGTAAGAAGATCACACAGACGGCCGGGCGCAGTCAGCTCGGCGAATTTGCCCCGATGTTCGCCCACCTCAACGACGACGTGCTCTTCGGCGAGGTCTGGAACGAGGATGCTATCGACATCAAAACCAGGTGCATCATCACCGTGGTGTCCCTGATGGCCTCGGGCATCACCGATTCGTCCCTGGGC
>CACXDT010000010.1 GCA_902766405.1 Oscillospiraceae bacterium | reverse complement strand
AGCGAGGGGAGGATGACCTCGGCCAGGCGGCGCATTTCGTCGGTCGGCGGCAGGATATCCGGCACCATGACCGGATGCATGCCGCCCGCGGCGGCGGCGCGGATGCCGTTGTAGGAATCCTCAATGACGACGGCGTCACAGGGCTGCACGCCGAGCGCCGCGGCGGCCGTGAGAAAGATCTCCGGGTCGGGCTTGCTTTTTGTCACCATGTCGCCGCAGATCACCGCGTCGAAAAACTCGAGCAGGCCGGCCTCTTCGAGCTCGCGCGTCACATAGTCGCGCGACGTGGAGGAGGCGATCGCGATCGGGACGCCCGCTTCGCGCAGCGCGCGCAGGAGCTCCGGCGCGCCGGGCTTGACGGGCAGGCCGTTCTCTTTGCACCAGGCGTCGTAAAAGCGGTTTGTCAGGGCAAGAAAGGCCGCCGGTTCGACGCGCGCGCCGTAGGCTTCCGTTAAAATGGCTTTGCTGCTGGCGATGTTGGTGCCCACGCAGCGCGTATAGACGCTGTCGATCCCCTCGAGTCCCAGCGCGTCGGCGGCCTTGCGCCAGCATTGGACCGAGACCGTCTCCGAATCGAAGATCACGCCGTCCATATCGAACAGCACACCCCAGCGGTTCCCGTTTTGTTGAAAGTGTTCCATTTTCATCCCCTTACTGGTAAAGCCCGGCCCGCTGAAACATATCGTCCACGTTCTGGGCGGTGAAATAGCGCTTGATATAAAAACGGGTGATCTTCAGCGGGTCGCTGCCCGTGACATAGACCTTTCCGCCCATATCGACACCAAAGCGGTAATAGTCCGGCATCAGCTGCAGCGTATTGATGTTCCAGGCGCCGCGGGGATAGCAGAAGACAAAGGGCTCCTTGCCGGTGATGCGCGTGATCCGCAGCTTGGACTGCTCGAGCTCGGCGGTCTGGCCCCTGATATTCAGCGTGTGCATCTCGGCGTGGTTGTGGCTGTGGCTCTGTACGCTGACAAGCCCGCATTCCGAGACCTCACGGATCATCTCATCGGTCATGTACATATCGCCCCATTTTTCATAGCCGTTGGTGATGACAAAGAAGGTGGCCTTGAGATTGAACTGCTTGAGCAGCGGCAGAAGGTTGGTGTAATTGTTGGTCATGCCGTCGTCAAAGGTCAGGATGATCGGCTTATCATAGTCCTCAATGTGCTCCAGATCCTCAAACCAGATGCAGTCGAAGCCGTTGTCGACATAGTACTGGAACTGCTCGAGGATGTCCTTTCTCAGGCAGTACAGCTCTTCGTTTTCGTGGTAATGGTCGTCCACGCCGTGGTACATGATCACCGGCACCGTATAGCCCTCGGGCAGCACCCAGTCCCCGGCGCCGGGCGTGCAGTAGAGGTGGTTTTGTTCCTCGTCGTTGAAGCTCGAGATATCCAGGCCATTGTTGACCGAACGCACCGGCAGCCAGACCTGGCCGTGATAGCGCAGCACCGCCCCGTCAAGAGGCTCTCTTGTACCGTCGCGCAGGAGGATATCCATGCCGACGGTCAGCGAAATCTCGCCTTTACGCCACGGAAAAGAGAGGGTGTCCCCCTTCTCGGTCGGCTCGACACCGAGCGCCTCAAGATACTCCGCGGCGCTGACATAGGCGATGTCATTGACGGCCACGCTGCCGCTTGCAAGCTCCGTTCCGTCCACCGTGACCGGCCCGAGCGCGGGATAGTCCGGCTCCGGTGTCGGTGTCGGCGTCGGCTCCGGTGTCGGTACCACGGTCGGCACCGGGGTCTCCACCGTCTCGGGGGCCATATCCCGGCTGGTGCAGGCGGACAGGCCCAAAAGCAGCGCGGCAACAAACAAAAGCAGAAGCGTCCGCCGGATGATTTGCGTTTTATTCATAGGGTGCTCCCTCTTTCGATTCTTTCAGCTATCGAACATATCCGGGTTATTATACAAAAAAAGCCGGGTTTTGGCAAGGTAATATGCTGGAAATCCGTATTGAAAAACAACCAAATATAAAGTATAATATGGTTCGTTGTCTTTACTGTTTTTATATTCTCTTTCAGGCACGGAGGTTCCACCAACAGCCATGACCGCAAGAAAACACCGCAAAAGAAGAAAAAAGCACGCCAAACGCTTTCTTACCGTTCTGTTGATCCTGCTGCTTCTCGTAGCGGCGGGCGGGTTATTTCTACTCAATTTTCGCATTATCCGCGGGCGCGTCTACCGCATCGGCGAGACGATCGACCTTACGGAATATGAACTCACACCGCGGGAATACGAGGATATTTTATCGAGCAATCCCGGCGCCGAGATCGTCTGGACGGTCCCGATCGGCGACAATCGCTACGACTCCCGCTCGGAGTCGGTCACGGTCGGCGAATTCTCCGCTGTAGATATCCCGAATTTTGCCTATTTTCCCTTGCTAAAAACCGTGGACGGAACCCGCTCCCACTCGCTCGAGGCCCTGGCCGCGCTGCGGCAGGCCTACCCCCAGCTCGCGGTGAGCTGGCTCGTGCCGCTCTCTGACAGCGAGAGCTATCCCGACACAGCTGTCTCGGCCGCGGTCACGGGCAATACCTCCTTCGAGAAGCTCTCGGCTCTGCTGCCCTATCTCCCCGCGCTGACGGAGCTCGACCTGCGCGGCGCCACGTTCGCCGGAGAGGACGAGCTTGAAGCGCTCAAGGCCGCTTTCCCCGAGCTCCGCGTGTATGCCCAGGTGTCGCTGCTCGGACAGTCGCTCGACTGTGAGAGCACGTCGCTCTCGTTTCCGGAGCTGCCCGCGGAATCGCTGCCGGAGCTGATTGCCGCGGCCGACGATCTGCCGAACGTGACCGAGATCTCGCTCGGCACGGCGGTCTACCCGGCTGACCTGATCGCGGCTCTGCGCGAGGCCTACCGCGGCGCCACGGTGCGCTGCCATCTGAGCTTCTACGGCGTCGAGGTCGACGCTCTGGCTGAGGAGATGGATTTCAGCGGCATCCCGATCACCGACACGTCGGCGATCGGCGACGCGGTGCGCACGATGCCGGCGCTGAAAAAGATCGTCATGTCCGACTGCGGCATACCCGACGCCGAGATGGACGCGCTCAACCGGCAGTACGAGACCGTACGCATCGTCTGGACGGTCTACATCAAGGGCTACGAGTGCCGCACCGACGCCGACAACTTCTGCATCTCCCGCATTACGAGCCGCTACGGCGACATCTTTAACGAGCATGTCGCGCCGCTGCAATACTGCACCGATATGGTGACGCTCGATCTCGGGCACATGTATTTCGACGACATCTCCTTTGTGGCGAACATGCCTCATCTGCGCCACTTCATCATGGGCGATACGCTGGTCACCGATCTGAGCCCGCTGGAGAACTGCCAGGAGCTCTACTATCTCGAGATGTTCCTCACGCCGGTCAAGGATTTGAGTCCGCTGACCAGAATCCCCTCGCTCCGGCATCTGAATATCGGCTATGTCCGGCCGGACGACTACTCCCCGATCTGTCAGATGACCTGGCTCGATCGCCTCTGGTGGATCGGCCACAATCTGCCGCAAGAGGCGCGAAACGACATCATCGCCTCGCTGCCGAACACGAAGGTCTGCTTCTATGACGGCGAATCCTCGGTCCCCTCGAGCTGGCGCAACGACGACAGTTACCGCGAAATGCGGGACAATCTCGGTATGTGGTATAACTACTAATCAACGTACTTGGCTCGCCCCCACGCGAAAGCGTGAGGGGAGAGCTGGCGCGAAAGCGCCTGAGAGGGGCATCGCCTCCCTCGCTGAGGGAGGTGGCACGGCGCATCTCCCGTATGCGCCGTGACGGAGGGAGTGATCAACGGCTCCCTCAGTCGCGATGGCAAGCCACCGCGACAGCTCCCTCAAAGAGGGAGCCAAAGACAACACCCCCTCTCCGTCACTTCGTGACACCTCTCCCCCGAGACGCCGCTTCGCGGCTGGGGCGAGGCAAGACATTCGTATTCATTCTTCATTTCCGGTTTATCCGGGTTAGGACGGTATCCTCTTATGAAAAAAGACCACCGCGGCAGAAAGCGCCGACTCTCGGCGGGGATGATCGCTCTGCGCGTCGTTGTTGTTCTGCTCCTGACGGTCATGCTGCTGCTCTTTACGCTGCTCGCCGTCATCTTTGTACTGGAAAAAGGCCCGTCAAAGGCCGCGCGGGACAGCTTTGTCTCCACCGTGCGCGAGACCAGCGCGGTCGGCTTTCTCGCAAACCTCTTCCTGACCGACGACGAGATCGCCGCCATCGAGAACACCCCCGTGGAGGATGTCTATGTCCCCACCGACACAACGCTCATCAATATCGAAGCCCCGAACGAGCGCAGCACTGACCCCTCCGGCCACTGGACGCTGACTGATCTCGCTCTGACAGACGAGGACGACGACGGCATCATTCTCGACAAGGTGGCCGGCGAGGGCTATTCCGGCTTTATGCTGATCGTGCGCAATCCCGCGCGCGTCATCATGGGCTCGGTGGTCGAGAGCTTTGGCCGCCGCGGCTATACCGTGGCCGAGCTGGTCGAGCACTTCGACGCCGTAGCCGGCATGAACGCCGGAGGCTTCCAGGATCCGAACGGCCAGGGCAACGGCTCGCTGCCGAACTCCACGCTCGTCTTTGACGGGACACTCTACTATGACAGCTGGGGCAACGGCACCGGCTTTGCAGGCTTTGACGACAAGCACATCCTGCACGTCGGCCAGTTCTCGAAGCAGGATATCATCGACAATAACATCCAGTACGGCGCGGCCTTCGGGCCGGTGCTGGTCGCCAATGGTCAGGCCAAGGACGACAGCTTCTTCAACGAGGCTGTCAACCCCCGCACGGCCATCGGCCAGCGCGCCGACGGCGCGGTGCTGATGCTGGTCATCGACGGGCGGCAGGTCACAAGCCTGGGCGCGCGCTATTCCGACCTTGTCAAGGTCATGCTGCGCTACGGCGCCGTCAACGCCTGCAATATGGACGGCGGCAGCTCGTCGATGATGTGGTACCAGGGCGGCTATGTCAATAACACATCCTCGGTCGTCGGCATCCGCCCGATCCCCAGCAGCTGGCTGGTATTGAAGGAGGAGGCGGTGTCGAATGGCTGAACGGCGCAAAAAACGCAGCTTCTTTCTGCCGGGCCTGATGGCCTATGTCCTGATCTGGCTGGTCGCGCTGCTGGTGGGCCTGCGCTATTTCTGGATGTTCCTCGCCGACTACGAGGCCTCGCGACCGAAGTACACGGTTCAGGCCTTTGAGGAGACCTTCGATTTTTCGTCCCAGCGCGCCTATGCCGAGAGCTGGCTGCAGACGCTCAACCCCTATGTCAACACGACCGACGGCTATTTTGACATGCTGGTGGCAGAGGTGTCGAACGATGTCAGCTGTCTCAAGCACGCCGAGCTCTGCACCGACAGCAAGCAGGTCTATGCGATTTTGCACGACGGCAAGCCGATGGGCGAGATGACCATGCAGATCACCGGCCAATCCCGCTTCGGCTTCGATGTCTGGCAGGTCACCGATGTGGATTATGACTTTTCTGATCTGACCAAGTCGTACTCCGTCACGATCCCCGAGGGCTGGTCGCTCTATTGCAACGGAAACCTCGTCGGCCCCGAGACAATCACCGCGCGCGGCATCCCGATCCCGCTGCTGCGCGACTTTGACGCCGCGGAATACGAGCTGCCGACACAGGTCACCTATACGGTCGATAACTTCATCGGCGAGCTGCGCACGGAGATCCGCAATCCCTCCGGCGTGGTCGTCACCGAGCTCAATGAGCAGACGATGACCGACAACTGCACCGACGGGGAGAAGGCCTCGCTCGACAGCTTCCTTGGCAATTATATCGAGCGGCTTGTCAACTACTCGTCGAACTACCGCGGCAACCGCTGGGGCAACTATGAGAGTCTCGCGCAGCTGATCGTCGACGGCAGCGAGCTCGAGCAGCGCATGCACGAGGCCATGGACGGTCTGAACTATGTCCCGGCGCGCTATAACCCCGTCACAGCGATCACCGTACACAATTATATGAATCTCGGCAACGGCCGCTATTTTCTGAAGCTGACCTATAATGTCGATGTTCTCGGCCAGACCACCGACGTCAACGCGACCGAGAACCATCTTGAGCTGATCGTCACCCAATACGGCGACGGGTATTTAGCGCTGACCCAGCAGTTTTATACATGAAAAACAGGGCTGTTGCAAAAATGCGAGAAATCGCGAAAAACCCGGGTCGCTCACGTAGGGGAGGGCCTTGTGCCCTCCCGGCGGAATCAAGT
>CACXDT010000009.1 GCA_902766405.1 Oscillospiraceae bacterium | reverse complement strand
TCCATTATGCTCTGCGGGCTTCGCCTTGCCTGACACAATTCTGTCTCGGAAATCATTCCCGACCTTTCTATCAGATATCAGTATAACGAGAAAAGGCTGGGCGAATTCGTATGACCGTGTGATCGTACGAACTCGCCCAGCCTTTCTGTGCGCATGAAACTGTGCCGCACAGGCGGCTACTAGCCGCCCCTACATTTTCATTGTTATCGTATGCGAATCAATATACGTCATCTTCGTTGTCTTCCTCGTCCTCCCGGAAATCATTCTGCGGAGCTCTTCTGTCGTATTTGCGCAGGATGACGAGTGTGAAAACCAACGCGGCCGTGGCGGCAACGATGATGATGCCCAGCAGGATCAGCGCGTTTCTGTGCCCGTTGTCACTCTGCTGCGGCTGGACGCTTACCGCGGCCGTCGGCACGGGCGTCGCCTCGGCCGGTGCCTGGGTGGGAACCGATGTGGGGGCCACCGTGGGAGCGATGGTCTCGCTATAGGTGACCGCCACAGCAGGCGTGGTCAGGGACAGGCCGGAATCGGTCCAGGCCCGGACATAGTAATAGCTCGTGCCGGTGAGCTCCTCGGGGATGTAGCTGGCTACATTGGCTCCGCCGATGGCGGCGCCGTTCTGGTTGGAGTCGGTCGCGCTGCGGAACCACTGATAATGCACGGTCTCGCTGTCGCTGGTGACCGAGACAGACAGCAGACCCGAGCGTCCGTGCTCGAGCACAAGCGGTGTCGGCAGGGCCGAGATGTTCAGACCCGAGCCGATCGGCGCGATGGTAGCGGCGGGAACGGCAGACGGCGCTGTATAGCTGGGCGCGGCGTAGCCTGACGCGGCGCTGACCGTAATACGCGCACCGGTGGAGTAAACCGGACCGCCCGCGCCGGTGAACATAGCCTCGGCGCTCCAGCCGTTCAGGCTGGCCGGAACGTTGGAGAGTGTCAGCGTGTCGGTATCGGCCCCGTAGACCTTTACGCCGGGAAAGCTGGACGGCGCGTTGGCGGCGTAGACCGTGTGCAGCGTGTCCGCACTCACAAGACGCCAGGTCACGGAGCCGGCATTTCTGGCGTGGGCGATGAAGGTGACGGTGCCGCCGACACCGGCGCTCTCGCCGGTCGGGTTCTTGGTGATGACCACGGTGCCGGTATCGAAGCTGATGAGACGCGATGCCACATAGCCGCTGGCCGTGCCGGTGGAAACCTTATACCACTGGGGGTTCGAGCGGTCCGTGACCGTGACGGCGGTGCCGGGCTTCAGGGTGCCTATGACAGTCCCGTTCGGCGTCGAACGCAGGTTGACCGGCTCGCGCGCGGAGATCACGCCGTTCACCGGCGCGCCCGGATTGCTTGTGGGCGGAACCGGCGCGGAGGAGTCAACGACAACGATCGTGGCCGCGTTGCTGTAGACCTCGCCATATGAGTTCATGAAGCGAACCTGTACCCTCCAGTTGTTCAGGCTCAACGGAACATTGGTCAGTGAGAGCGTGTTGGTCTCGGTACCGGAGACACCCATGTTCGGGAACAGGGACGTGACATTGGCCGTGATCTCGTAATAGCTGCCGCTCGGGTTGATCAGATACCAGTAGCGCTGTGTATAGTTGGCGCCGACGCAGGTAAAGGCGTAGCTGCCACCCACGGTCTGATAACTGCGGTCGGCCGTCAGCTGGGCAGATATTGTGGGCTTCTGGCTGTTGATATTGATCTCGCCGCCGTCACCGATGACAGGCACGAGCGTGACATCGGCCGGCGGTGTCCATGCGGAACCGCTTCCCCCGCCGCTGCTCACATGGATGATAGCGCCGCGCGTCATGGTGTCGCCCGCGTAGTTGGAGAACTTGGCCTCGACACACCAGTTGTTCATGCCCGCCGGCACATTGGAGAGCGTGAGCGTGTTGGTGCCGGAGCCGGAGACGACCAATCCCGGGAAAACCTGCATGATCTCCCCCGGCAGATAGACCCTGGTGGCATCCGGGCTGACGATCCGCCAGGTTCTGCTCTCGGATCCGACGGCTTCCGCCGTATAGCTGATCGTGCCGCCGGGGGCGACCGTTCGGTAACTGCCGTCGGCGTTTTTTCCGGTGGGGTGAACCGTGACCGTCGGCTTATCGGCCAGTGCGCTGACCGGAAGGCACACCATCAGGCATACGATCAGCAGAGCACTTGTTATGTGAAGCAGCTTTTTTCTCATCTCGCACTCTCTTCCTATCTCAATCTCTCAAGTATTGACTTTACATAATACTATACACCCGGATGGCGTTTCCTGTCAAAACCTTTATGATAATTCTCCCGGAGAAGCTCGAATTTTTTTAAAAAAACAGGCGTGAACCATGCGTCACGCCTGTTTTTCTGTTCTATGGATTCTTGTGTGAGCCTCGTACGCCGATCAGACCTCGTCGTACTCCTCGTCCTCTTCCTTGCCCTTCTTCTCATTGATGCGCAGCAGGACAAAGGTCAGCACCAGAGCCGCGGTGGCCGCGCCGATGATGACGCCGAGCAGGACACGGGAATTGCGGTTGCCGGTCTCGCTGCTGGTGTTCTCGGCCCGGATGATGTTCTCGCTGGGCTCGGCCGTGGGCTCGGGCGTCTCGACCGGCTCCTCGGTGGGCTCGGGTGTGACTTCGACCGTCGTCGCCGGGGCCGTATAGGTCACGCTGGCCGCACGCGAGGTCAGTGTGTTCTCCTCGGTGGGCGTGGCGCCGGTCCAGACCTGAACATAGTAGTAGGTCGTGCCGGTGACCTCCTCCGGCGTGTAGCTGGAGGCCGTGGCGCCGGCAATCGCGGTTCCGCCCTGGTTGGTGTTGGTATCCACCTTGTACCACTGATAGTGGACCGTGTCGCTGCCGGCCTTGGCAACAACAGCAAGCGTGCCGCTCTTGCCGCTCTCGAGCGTCAGTCCGGCGGGCTGGCCGGTGATGGTAAGCGTATTGCTGGCTGGCGTGCCGATCGTGGCAGTGCCGGTGCCTGTACCGGTTCCTGCGCCGGTTCCTGTTCCGGTGCCGGTGCCGGTTCCCGTTCCGGTGCCAGTGCCGGTTCCGGTGCCTGTACCGGTTCCGGTTCCTGTACCGGTTCCGGTCCCGTTGCCCGTGCCGGTCCCTGTGCCGCCGTTCCATGTGCCGGTGGCACCGCCGACGGTGATGCGGGCGCCGTTGGAGTAAACGGGACCGCCCTGACCGCTGAACATTGCCTCGGCATACCAGCCGTTCAGACTGGCCGGGATATTGGCGAGCAGCAGCGTATCGCTGTTGGCACCGCCGACCTGCAGACCGCCAAAGGTAGAGGCGCCGTTGGCGGCATAGACGGTGTTGCTGGCATCGGGGCTGACCAGACGCCAGGTGACCGAGGTGGCGTTGGCCGCGTGCGCGATGAAGGTGGCGCTGCCGCCGGCCTTGACGGTCTCACCGATGGGGTGCTTGGTGATCGTGACAACACCGTTGGTCACAACCACACCGCTGTTGACTGTGACATACGGGGCATAGACATAGCCCGTCATGCCGTTGGCCGAGACATTATACCAGTTGGGGATCGAAGTATTGTTGATAACCACCGCGGTGCCGTAGTTCAGCGAGCCGATGATCGTGCCGTTGGGCGTGGAGCGCACGTTGACGCTCGAGGCGTTGACCGTGCCGGTGTTGCCGGTGGTCGTGGTCGGAGATGTAATGGGGGTCGTCGCGCCGGTGACGTGGATGATGGCGCCGTTGGAGGCCGTATTGCCCTTTGCATTGGTATAAATGATCTGGACGCACCAGTTATTCAGGCTCTGCGGTACACCGTTGAGTGTGATCGAGTCGCTTCTGCTGCTGCTGTCACCGGTATCATTGATACCAACCGTCAGACCGGAGATATTGCTGGCTTTTTCCGGCAGCCCGTAAACAGGGCTTCCGCCGGGGCCAACCAGATACCACTTATAGGTGTCTGCACCGGTCGCAGCCGCCGTGTAGGAGATGCTGCCGCCCGCGGCAAAGGTGCGCTGGCTGCCGTCCGCATTGTAGCCGGTGGGCTGAAGCGTGATCACAGGGTGGCCGGGGGTAGCCGTAACTGCGGGAGGAACGACAGCCATGTCTTTCACAGTGACCGCGGCGGCATTGGTCGTCACCTTTTCGGCTCCCGTCGCGCTGCACTCGACATAGTAATAGGTCGTACCGACAACAGAGCCAGTAACGGTATAGCTGGTGCCGGTCGCGCCGGAGATCGCCGTGCCGCCCTGGTTGCTGTTGAATGTATTACTGAACCACTGATAGCTGACACCCACGCCGCTGTTGCAGGTGGCGGCTACATACAGCGTCACCGAATTGCCGGTACTCAGGGTCGTGCTGGACGGAGCCTGGAGAATGGAGATCGTCGTCGCCGCGCAGATCACAGCGGCCGTGTTGGATACCACAGCACCGGACCCATCCGCTTTCGAGACGACGACATAGTAGTAGGTCGTGGAGCCGGGATCGGGGGAAACCGTGATCGAATTGCTGTTGGCTCCGCTGATCGCCGTACCGGAGCTCGTGTTGTTGAGCGTATTCAGATACCACTGGTAATTCACACCGCTGGCCGCATTGACGCCGACGCTCAGTGTGACACTCGCGCCGGGAGTAACCGTCTGGCCAACAGGCTGTTGCGTGATCGCCAGCGTGTCTTCCGTGATATGGATCGTGCAGCGGCCCGCGGATGTGCTGCCAAATTCATTCGTGAAAATAGCCTCGACACTCCAGCCGTTCATCGACGCCGGAACATTGGTGAGAGTCAGATCGGCATGATTGGTGGTCTCGGTCCAATACCCGTCGACAGAATAGTATCCGCAAGGTGTCGGAGGTGCCGAATACGCTGTGCCGCCGGCGTCGTAATAAACCCAAGTGCTGGTGGTGTAATTGTTGCTGGCAATCGCCGCAAAAGTAATACTGCCACCTGCCTTGATAGCATTACCCGCTACGCTGCTGTAGGTACCCCTGTCAATCGTCGGAGCGCCATCGGCAAAAGCCGCGCCGACAGGGAGTGCGAGCATCAGGCTCAAAACCAGGAGGAGACTGAGTGCGCGGGACAGATTCTTTTTCATATTGACTACCCTCTTTCTTGCTATGAAAAAAATAATTAACAATTTCAGGCGGCGGACTCTTTCTTGTCTATACTATACACTATTTCCGCCGAAATGTGTCTTAAACTTCCTTAAGATTCTGGCAGGCGGCTGATATCCAGATTGACCTCGCTGCGCGCCTCCTTCAGATCCAGCTCGGACTCCCCTGTCGGATCGTAGACCTGCAGCGTAAACTCCAGCCGCTGTGTATGTCCGGCCGTCGCTCCGCTGAACGGGATATAGCCGGCCATCGCCGCGTATGGGCCCATGCCGTCTGCCAGCTCCGCGCGGGCGGGCTCGCCATCCATGCGGCAGTTCTCCTCAAGTACCGTGAGCGCGAGAGGCTCGGACGTATGGTTGAAGGCGACGTAGTTGAGATAGGTGACCTCGATGGGCGCCTCGCCCACACGGTCGTGCTGCGTCTTGCTTGTGATGTAGACCGTGACAAGGTCATTGTCCATAATGAGCCGGGCGTCGGGATCCAGGGCCGCCTCGTAGGCGGGCACCTCATCCTTCCCGAAGGGGTACGCGGACACCTGCGCGCTCTTCAGATAGGGCTCGCGGTTCCGCTCAGCCGAGGTAACATCGAGACAGCTCTCCCACGAGACCAGCCTTCCCTCGCCAAAAAGACCGAGACCGGAGCCGTATACCGTGATTGCGTGCTTTTGCGCAGCTCCCACGGCCACCCGGCAGGTAAAACCGTCGGTCGCCAGGCCGTTGACGCTCGGATAGGAGAAGCGCCAGGTCTGTATCTCCTTCGAGCGGTTCACCAGCAGGAGATGCAGATGCCAGTCGCCAAACTGATCGAGTCCCAGTGACTCAACGGCAAGGCCGCAGTCCTCGGTATCCAGCAGGATTTCGCTGTAGGAGATCGGGAAGGTCTCAAGGATCACCGGGGCAGGCGTCGGCTCGGGTGTTGGAGGTGGTGTCGGCACCGCGGTGGGCGCGGGACTCGGTGTTTCTGCCGCAGGCAGCACCTGCTCCCCCGATCGGCTGCTGCAGCCCGCCAGCATCAGCAGGAGACACAGCAGCATCAGACAGCATCGTATTCGATTTTTTGTCAGATGATGTCTCATACCGGAAGTATAGCACGCCTTTCTCAAAAATGCAAACATTTTGTCATCAAAATGTAAAAATATTTTTTGTTGCTTTTTCCTTCTCCCCACGCTATTGAAAAAGAGCATGAAAAAGCCCGTATGTTGAGGAATCTCCGCACATACGGGCCGCAATGATTCGTTTATATCACGATCTCCTGCTGTTTGCCGGTCTCGGCATTGACATACACCGTTACGGTCTCGCCCTGGCGGGTAAAGCAGATCAGCTCGTAGCAGGGCGTGCCGATACCGCCGGGGCTCTCGACACTGACCCGGCCGAGCTGCCAGAGGGTCAACCCCTCGGGGACGGCTTCGCGGGCTTCGGCCTCGGTGACGGGCCAATCATAGCTCTCCCCCCGCCGCTCGAGATCCACGGCGTCGAGCGCATAGAGACTGCCGTCGTCCAACGCCACCGTCAGCAGCAGCGAGCGGTCGAGCGCGCGCACGCCGTCGGTCACAGGGGCATAGCGGCAAAGGAGCAGCGGGCCCCGCTGTTCAGCACCGCAAAGCTCGAGATCCTGATAGCCGAGGATCTCAAGCCATTCCCCCGCCCGCTCCTTGCCCTCGAACGCAGTCAGCGTCGGCTCGTCCACCAGCCGCGAATCGGTCAGGCGCAGCAGTCCCTTCGCCGTGACGCAGGCAGTCTGCGTGCCCGAGAGATAGCTGTTGCAGCTGCCGTCGGCGTAAGCGCCGATCAGCTCGAGCTCCTCGGCCGGCACGCCGAAGAATTCCGCTGCCGCGGCGCGCGTCCGCGCCTCGTCCGCGGGCTCGTTGAAGGGCTTGTCCTGCTCGCTGTAGGCGCCGTCATAGCGCAGCGTCTCGGCCGTGAAGCTTCCGGCAGCCTCGCCCATCGCGGAGGACAGCAGCGTTCCCTGCCGTTCCATGTTGGCAAGGCGTTTCTCGCGGCTGTCCATGGTCAGCTCGCCCGAGCTGAGCTCGTCGCGCATGGCGTACAGCAGCCCAGCCAGCTCCCCGGCCTTGTCCGAGAGCGCGGCCATGGTCTTTCGCTGCGCGGCGGTAAAGCCCTGTTCGGCGGCCTCGCGGCAGAGCGTGTAGGCATAGTCGCCGCACTGACCGAGAAAAGCCTTCACCTGCTCGTGCTCGAGTGTCGAGAAGGGCAGCGCGGCCAGGGCCGTCTCGGCCGCGCGGGCATCGGCACAGATGTCGGCGCAGATTTTGCCGCACATGCCGCCGTCTGTCGCGTACAGGCTTTTTTCGAGCGAAGCGCTCAGCGTATCCACGGCGTCCACGGTCTGCCGGAAGGCACGCGCCGCGTCGTAGCCGGCCTGCCGGCGGTAGACCTGCAGATGGGAGTAGCTGACCATGGCGAGCAGCGCCAGGGCGGTCAGCAGTGCCGTCAGATAGGTAGCCGCTAAGATTTTCATTTTACGTTTGGACATAAAAACACCTCTTTTGGTTTAGGATGCCAAAAGAGGTGTTTTTTATGCGCCCAAATCGTTATTTCTTTCGAAAGACAATCAGCTTGCTGAACACATAGTTTAACAGGATGACAACGATGTTGGAAGCGACCTTGAACACCAGATCGGGCCCGTGCAGCACATCCACGCCGACAAACATGACCGCGAGATCGAGCAAGCCGGTGGCGAGCCTTGCGCCGACGAAGGATACAAGCTCCCGCAGTACCGTGCCGCGCTCCAGACTTTTGCTTTCGAAGACGTAGAGCTTGTTGGTGACAAAGGCGAACAGCACCGCCAGCACCCAGGCGACCACATTGCTCGGGACATTTGGAAGCTTCAGCACGCGGTAGCAGAGCGCATAGGCCGCGATATTGATGGCCGTCGTCAGTGCGCCGAACACGGCGTACAGGATCAGGCCTCTGTATTTTTCAAGCAGAGCTTTCATATCCGCCGGCTGCGCTCAGCTCAGCTTGGCAAGGCCGAGCTTCAGACGGCGCACGGTCTCGTCCTTACCGAGGATGCGGCAGATCTCGACCGCGCCGCCGGGGGTGACGGCCTTGCCGGCCGCGGCGATGCGGACGGGCCACATCAATTTGGCGTTCTTCACACCGAGCTTCTCCACCAGCGCGCTCATGCAGCCGAGGATGTGCTCGTCGTCCCAGTTCTCGAGTGCCTCGAAGGCCGGGATCACGGCCGAAAGCATCTCCTTTGCGGAAGTCTCGTCCGACTTCGACTTCTTATGGACGAAGAGCTCGGGGCCGTACTCGGGCAGCGTATCGAAGAAATCGACCTTCTCGGGGATCTCGGTCAGCACCTCGGTGCGCTGCTGCAGCAGCGCGGCGATCGCGGCGGTATCAAAGCGCGGATCCCTGACGCTCTGGCGGATATAGGGCTCGGCCACGCGGGCAAAGTCCTCGGCGCTCATGCGGCGGATATACTCGGCGTTGAAGTAGCGCAGCTTTTCGATGTCGAAAATCGCCGGGGACTTCGAGATGCCGCTCATTTCAAAGACCTCGATCATCTCCTCAAGCGAGAAGATCTCCTGCTCGCCGCGCGGACTCCAGCCCAGGAGCGCCACATAGTTGAGCACGGCGTCGGTCAGGAAGCCCTGGGCGATCAGATCCTCATAGCTCGGGTCGCCGTGGCGCTTGGACATCTTGTTGTGCGCGTCGCGCATGACGGGCGAGCAGTGCACATACTTCGGGAT
>CACXDT010000008.1 GCA_902766405.1 Oscillospiraceae bacterium | reverse complement strand
GTAGACATGCTTGGGAGAGCCGTCCACGATGGCCTTGACGCGCTTCACATTCGGCTTCCAGGTACGGTTGGAGCGTCTGTGGGAGTGGCTGACCTTGATGCCGAAAGCCAGATCCTTGTCGCAGAATTCGCACTTTGCCATGGTTGAAGCACCTCCTTGCTTGTGTTATCCTTATATCGCTGAGTCAACAGCCCATATATAATAGCAGACAGTTTCCATAATTGCAAGAGAAATTTTCACGCATTCCCCGCTTTTTCCGGCATATTTTCAAAATACCGCGGATGATGTTCCCCGCTGCCGGCCGCACAGCGCAATTTTCCCTTGCGATTTTTTCGTGACATGATACAATATAATAAACATACATGATACCCGTGTCGATGACATATTCTATTTGCCGGACAGGAGGCCGCCATGCAGACCAGCAATTACTCCGTGAAGCTCAAGACCATCATCGAAGAGCAGAAGAAGATCAAGCCCCTGCATCTCAGCGAGGACTATGAGAAGATCCTGCTGACAACCGTGAACATCAACCGTCCGGCCCTGCAGCTGACGGGCTACTACGACTATTTCGACAACCGCCGTCCGCAGTTGATCGGCCGCGTCGAGAGCGCCTATCTCGGCAAGCTGACGCCTGAGGAGCGCTTTCTTGCCTTTGAGCGCCTTTTTTCCCATGAATTTCCCTGTCTGATCGTCTGCCACGGGGTCGAGCCCTACCCCGAGTGTGTCGCCATGGCCGAAAAATACGACCGCTGTCTGTTCGTCACCTCGATCGATACCTCCGATGTGGTCGCGCGGATCATTCAGCGCCTGCACTGGTATCTGGCCCCGCGCATTACGATCCACGGCGTGCTTGTGGAGATCTACGGCGAGGGCGTGCTGCTGATGGGTGACAGCGGCATCGGCAAGAGCGAGACCGCCCTCGAGCTCATCAAGCGCGGCCACCGCCTGATCGCCGACGACGCCGTTGAGATCAAGCAGGTCGAGACCGACCGGCTGGAGGGTACGGCCCCGGAGCTGATCCGGTATTACATGGAGCTGCGCGGCATCGGCGTGATCAATGTGCGGCGTATCTACGGCTTCGGCGCGATCAAGTCCGAGACCAATATCGACATGGTCGTCAAGTTAGAGCCCTGGGAGCAGGGCAAGTTCTACGACCGTCTCGGCATCGAGGACGAGACCGAGACCATCCTGAACGTGGAGCTGCCGAGCCTGACGATCCCGGTGCGGCCCGGGCGCAACCTGGCCGTGATTTTAGAGCTGGCAGCCATGAACAACCGCCAGAAGAAGATGGGCTATAACGCCGCCCTGGAGCTGGCCGAGGCCCACGACAAGGCCATCGACAACAATCAGTTTTGACCGCTGTTGAACGGAAATCATGGCAAAACAGCGTATTTCCAGAGGCAGACTTCAACCACGCTGTCATCCTGAGCGCAGCGAAGCGGAGTCGAAGGAACTTTTTCGGATCATCCGGGTTAGGAGAGCGCCAAATATGCAGGAACTGGAACAAGCCATTGCCGAGATCAAAACCGCCCTGCCGGGCATGAAGCTTATGGAGCACGAGCCGCTGAGCGCGCACTGCTCGTTCAGAATCGGCGGCCCGGCGCGCGCGATCGCCGTCCCCGGCGACATGACGAGCTTGACAAAGCTCTGCGCCATCCTGAAGCGCCACGGCCTGATGCCCCTGATGCTGGGCAACGGCACCAACCTCCTCTTCCCCGACGAGGGACTGGATAACGTGCTGCTGCTGAGCACCGAAAAGCTGCAGAAGCTGTATCGGATGCCCGGCGAGCGCATCTATGCCGAGGCCGGCGTGCCGCTGACACGGCTGGCGGCCTTCGCCCAGCAGAACGGCCTGAAAGGGCTGGAATTTGCCTCGGGCATCCCCGGCACCGTCGGCGGCGGGCTGCGCATGAACGCGGGGGCCTACGGCGGCGAGATGAAGGACGCGGTCGAGAGTGTGGTGTATCTCTATCTGCCCGAGCAGGCGCTCTATGAGATGCCGCGCGAGAACTGCGACTTCGGCTATCGCGGCAGCATTTTCAGCCGTTACGGCGGCTTTGCCATTGTGAGCGCCGTGTTTCAGCTGCAGCCCGGCGATAAAAACGAGATCGCGGCCAGCATGCGCGCGCTCAACGACAAGCGCCGGGAAAAGCAGCCGCTCGATCTCCCGTCGGCCGGCAGCGCGTTCAAGCGTCCGGAGGGGCATTTCGCCGCCGCACTGATCGACGAGGCGGGCTTAAAGGGGCTGCGCATCGGCGGCGCCCAGGTCAGCGAGAAGCACGCGGGCTTTGTCGTCAACGCGGGCGGCGCCTGCGCGAAGGACGTGGTCGAGCTCCTGCAGGAGGTGCGCGCGCGCGTCTACGCCAAAAGCGGCATCGTCCTTGAGCCCGAGATCGTCGTCCTGCCGGCGGACTACACGCTGCGCGATACCTCCCCCGCCGACACCGGCAACCGCGTGACGGTCAGCGAGGAAATGCCTTCCCCTCGAGGGGAAGGTGTCATTCGGCGTCCCCCGCAAGCCGAATGACGGATGAGGTGGCGCTCTGCGATCATGCAGCGCAAAAAGCATACGCTGATACCGCATCGCACAATACCGCCCTAACCGCATAAATTCTCCCGGGCGAATTCGTGCGACGAAGCCTGTACGGCAGGGACGCTTCGTGAAGCGCCCCTGCGAGTAAGAACACAGATAGTTCCTCTTAGAGAGAAACAGGAGGTTCATCATGGAATTTTTGATCATTACCGGCATGTCCGGCGCGGGAAAGACCCGGGCGGCGGACGCGCTGGAGGATCTGGACTATTACTGCGTGGACAATATGCCCCTCGCGCTGATGCCCCGTTTTGCCGAGCTCTGCATGGCGACCCGCGGCCGCTATGAGAAGGTGGCCCTGGTGACCGATGTGCGCGAGAAGGAGAGCTTCAACGAGCTGCTGCCGACGCTCGACGCGATCAGCGCGATGGACTTCACCTGCCGCATCCTGTACATGGATGCCGATGTGCCGACGCTGATCCGCCGCTATAAGGAGTCACGGCGGCCGCACCCGCTGGCCGGCCGCGGCACCAGCATCGAACAGGCTGTGAAGAACGAGGAGGCGCTGCTTGCGCCGATCCGGGACCGGGCCGACTTCATCATCGACAGCTCGCACCTGACGCTCGGCCAGCTGCAGTCGCAGATTTTCGCGCTCTTCGCGCCCGAGGGGCAGAAGCGCGAGATCAGCGTGACGGTGATGTCCTTCGGCTACAAGTACGGTTTGCCGATGGAGGCCGATCTGGTGTTTGACGTGCGCTTTCTGCCGAATCCCTTTTATGTCGAGGAGCTGCGAGAGCAGAGCGGCCTTGACCGGGGGGTGGCGGAATTCGTGTTCAGCTACGCCCAGTCCCGCACCTTCCTGGAGCAGATAGAGAAGATGTTTGATTTTCTGCTGCCATATTATATTGAAGAGGGCAAGGTCAGCCTGACGGTCGGCATCGGCTGCACCGGCGGCCGGCACCGCAGCGTAGCGATCGCCGCGGCGCTCAACGATTATTTCACGGCCCACGACATTCGCTCGGTGAACATCAACCGGGACATCGACCGGGACATCGACCGGCATTGAGGGGATCCACGCTATGAGCTTTTCCACCGACACCAAGGCTGAGCTCTGCCGAGTCAGGCTTTTGAGAACCGGCGCGGCCGAGGCCGAGTGCTATGGGGTGCTGCTGTATGCGCACACCTTCTCACCGCGCGAGCTACGCATCGTCACGGCCAGCCCCACCTTTGCCGAGCGCCTGCCCAAGCTGTTCGCCAAGGCCTTTTCCCTGTCCTTCGACCAGACCGGCGAGCCCGGCGGGGGCAAGCAGAGCTTCGTGATCCGCGACAGTCAGAAGCTGGATGTCCTGTTCCGCTCCTTCGGCGCCGAGAGGAGCACAACGCTCAGCCATCATGTCAACTTCGGCGTGCTGGAGGAGGACGAGCGCCGCGAGGCTTTTTTCCGCGGGGCCTTCCTGGCCGGCGGCAGCATCACCGACCCTGTGAAGGGCTTCCATCTCGAGCTCGCGACGCCGCACGTAAGCGTCTGCCGGGAGAGCCGCTCGCTGCTGCAGGACATGGGCTTTGAGCCCAAGGAGGCAAGCCGCGGCGGCAACGCGCTGCTGTATTTCAAAAAGGCCGACGCGATCTCCGATTTTCTGACGACCGTCGGCGCGAGCACGGCCGCGATGGACGTGCTGAACGCCAAGGTCGAAAAGGACGTGCGCAACACGGTCACGCGGCGCGTCAACTGCGATACCGCCAACGCCGACCGCGTGGTGTCCGCCGCGGCGCAGCAGCTGGAAGCGATCCGGCACATCGTGAAGGAGTACGGCATCGACGCCCTACCCGAGCCGCTCCGTGACGCAGCGCTGCTGCGCATTGCCAACCCCGAGGCCAGTCTCGCGGATCTGGCGCAGCTGAGCTGCCCGCCGGTCAGCAAGAGCTGCCTGAACCACCGATTGAAGAAAATCATGAGTTTTGTACCGAAGAGTGAAGAAAACGTGGAAACAGAATAAACAAGTCCAAAAGAAAGGGAGTAAATTATGAGAGGTGTGCACAGTGTTGTCGACGATTTGCGGAGAGATGTATTCGCCGAGGTAGCGCGGCTTGCCTACGAGGGCGGCGATCTGTCCCGCATCGACCAGATCCCGTACAAGATCATCTCCGGCGAAGTCGCCCATTACCGGGACAGTGTGTTCCGCGAGCGCGCGATCGTCGCCGAGCGGCTGCGCCTGGCCTGCGGGCTGCCAATGCGCTCGGCCGCGGATTTTGCGCCGCCCAGTAAGGGCATCGAGGCGGCCAACATCGCGGAGAAATACTACGAGCCGCCGCTGATCAATGTGATCCCGTTCGCCTGCAACGCCTGTCCCGCGAAAGAAATGCGGGTGTCCTCCAACTGCCAGGGCTGCCTGAGCCATCCCTGTCAGGCGGTCTGCCCGAAGAACGCGATCAGCACCGACAAATACGGCCACAGCGTGATCGACAACGACAAGTGCATCAAGTGCGGCAAATGCGTGGATCAGTGCCCCTATGACGCCATCAGCAAATTAGAGCGCCCCTGCGCCAAAGCCTGCGGCATGGACGCCATCGGCTCGGACGAGCTGGGGCGGGCGAAAATCGACTACGACAAATGCGTATCCTGCGGCCAGTGCCTGGTGAACTGCCCCTTTGGCGCCATCGCGGACAAGAGCCAGATCTTCCAGCTGATCCAGGCAATCAAGGCCGGCAACCAGTTGATCGCCATTATCGCGCCGGCCTTTGTCGGCCAGTTTGCCGAGGCGACCCCGGCCAAGCTGAAAAAGGCGATGCGGATCCTTGGCTTCTTCGACACCGTGGAGGTGGCCGTCGGCGCGGATCTGTGCACGATCGAGGAGGGCAACGACTTCCTCGAGAAGGTGCCGGAGCAGCAGCCCTTTATGGGCACCTCCTGCTGCCCTGCCTGGAGCGTGATGGCCAAACGGACGATGAAGGACCACCCCGAGTACATATCGATGGCCCTGACGCCCATGGTAATCACCGCGCGTCTCGTGAAGAAAAAATTCCCCGACGCCAAGACCGTCTTTATCGGGCCCTGCGCGGCGAAAAAGTTAGAGGCCAGCCGCCGCAGCGTCCGCTCGGATGTGGATTTTGTGCTGACCTTTGAGGAGCTCAACGGTATGTTCCGCGCCAAGGACATCGACTTTGCCACCCTCGAGCCGGACGAGGGAGACACGGACTTCGACGTGGGCACCGGCGCCGGCCGCGGCTTTGCCGTGGTGGGCGGCGTGGCCGCCGCGGTGAAGGAGTACATTTCCCACATCGCCCCCGATCGGGAGGTCCAGATCGAGTACGGCGACGGGCTGCGCGAGTGCAAGAAAATGCTGATGCTGGCCAAGGCCGGAAAGCGCAACGGCTATCTGCTTGAGGGTATGGCCTGCCCGGGCGGCTGCATCGCGGGCGCGGGAACCATCACGCCGGTCGCCATTTCCGCCAGAAATGTGGCAAAATACAAGGCTGCGGCCGAAAGGCAGAACGCCGGCGACAGCCCGATGGCCAAGCGCCTGAAAGAGGCCGAGGAATAAACGCCGTGACCGCTACTGGAGCATTATGATGCTCTTCCTGTTCTGCTTCCAGCTGGGCGGCATGGACAGCCACGCATAAAGCTGTTAGGAGAATACCGTTAAAGCACCCCCGCCTTCGGCCTGCGCCGAAAGCGGGGGGTGCGGTCATTCTTTCAATGTAATATATACTGAAGCACACTAAAGTGGGATAAATACGGAAGAAAGCAGTGTAATACATATGGCGTTTGTACACCTCCATGTCTAATGTATACAATAATAGAATAGAGACAGAAAATGCAGAAAGCCAGCAATATCATGAGAAAATGTGCAGACACTATGTTCCAGACTGCTTTCTATGACCCGAGCTGTAGAAAGCCCGATATTCCGGCATTTTCATAATACGCTATCATTTAAGAAAGACAAACCGGTATTTTTTTCGAAATATCAGGAATAGCAGGGCTGATTCCTTGTTAAAAGTGCAGACCATATGGTCTGCAGTCCTGAGACGCCTTATTTATTGTCAAAATCTTTGCAAAAAAAGAGGCCGCGGATCACACCGCGACCTCCATAGTGGTTTCTGTTTATTGCTTAGGGCAATACCGCATAATTCGACGAGAGCGAATCCTGAGAAAATTTGGGCGTAGGGTCTGATGATGGCACTTTTTCGCAGAAATACTTTGTGTATTGCAAGAAAAAGTGACGAAATCAGGGCACAAATTTTCCAGGAGGCGCC
>CACXDT010000007.1 GCA_902766405.1 Oscillospiraceae bacterium | reverse complement strand
TGGTTGATGCAGGTGCCCTGGTTGGAGCGGGCAAACTTGATGAGCTTATAGTCCTTCGCCTTGCCGGAGTCGTAGCGCACCGAGATCGTGTTGGCGTCGACGCGGGTGACGAGACCGTCCTCGGCGGCCATGACGCACACGCCCGAGTCGACCGCGCACTTGTGCTCGATGCCGGTGGCCACGATCGGGGCCTGGGTCGTCATCAGCGGAACGGCCTGGCGCTGCATGTTCGCGCCCATCAGCGCGCGGTTGGCGTCGTCGTTTTCGAGGAACGGGATCATCGCCGTGGCGATCGAGATCATCATGCGGGGGCTGACGTCAACATAGTCGACATCCTCGCGGTTGACCGAGACGGTATCGTTGCGGTAGCGGCAGGTGATGCGCTTGTTGATAAAGACGCCGTTCTCGTCCAGCGGCTCAGAGGCCTGGGCCACGGTGTACTGATCCTCGACATCGGCGGTCATGTATTCGACCTCGTCGGTGACGCGGCAGGTGCCCTTCTCGACCTTGCGGTAGGGCGTGGCCAGGAAGCCGTAGCGGTTGGTGCGGGCATAGGAGGCCAGATAGTTGATGAGGCCGATGTTCGGACCTTCGGGCGTCTCGATCGGGCAGAGACGGCCGTAATGGCTGTAGTGCACGTCGCGCACGTCGAAGGAAGCGCGCTCACGCGACAGACCGCCGGGGCCGAGGGCGGAGATACGGCGCTTGTGCGTCAGCTCGGCCAGAGGGTTGGTCTGATCCATGAACTGGCTCAAGGGGCTGGAGCCGAAGAACTCCTTGATCGAGGCCGTGACCGGGCGGATGTTGATGAGGCTCTGCGGCGTCACGATGTCGAGATCCTGCAAGGTCATACGCTCGCGGATCACGCGCTCCATACGCGAGAAGCCGATGCGGAACTGGTTTTGCAGCAGCTCGCCGACGCTGCGGATACGGCGGTTGCCCAGGTGGTCGATGTCATCCGGCTCGCCGATGCCGTGGACCATGCCGTTGAGATAATTGACCGAGGCATAGATGTCGTCGAGCACGATGTGCTTGGGGATCAGATCCTCGATGTGGGCTTTGATCGCGTCACGGAGCGCCTCGCCCTGGAACTGCTGCTGCAGCGAGCGCAGGACGATCAGACGGACGCGGCCGTCGATGCCGAGCTCAGCGGGGTCGAAATCGACAAAGCGGGCCATATCGACAAAGCCGTTGGAGAAGACGCGGACCTCCTTGCCGTCGACATTCAGCCACACGTCGGTCACGCCGAGGTCGTCGAGCTCGCGGGCGCGCTCGCGGCTGATCGTGTCGCCGGCGTCGTTGAGGAGCTCGCCGGTCAGCGGGTCGGCCACGGGGCGGGCCAGTGTAAAGCCCGCGATACGCGGGAACAGCGAGAGCTTCTTATTAAATTTATAGCGGCCGACATCGGAGATATCGTAGCGGCGGCGGTCATAGAACAGGCCGTCCAGCAGGTTCTCGGCCGACTCGACCGTCGGGGGGTCGCCGGGGCGCAGGCGGCGGTAGATCTCGATCAGGCACTCCTCGCGGTTGGCCGTGGTATCCTTTTCGACGGTGGAGACGATACGCTCGTCCTCGCCGAAGATCTCGCGCACGCGCTCGTTCGTCAGGCAGCCGACATAGGGGTCGCTGACGCAGCTCAGCCAGGTGGCCGGCTTGTCGGCGTCGTACTGGCCCATGGCCTTGAGGAACCAGGTGATGGGCAGCTTGCGGTTTTTATCGATGCGCACATTGAAAACGTCGTTGGCGTCGGTCTCGTACTCGAGCCAGGCGCCGTGATAGGGGATCACGGTGGAGGCGTAGATATTGGTCATCGACTTGTCGAGGCTGCGCTCGAAATACACGCCGGGAGAGCGCACGATCTGCGAGACGATGACGCGCTCGGCGCCGTTGATGACAAAGGTGCCGCCGTCGGTCATGATCGGGAAATCGCCCATGAAGATTTCCTGCTCCTTGATCTCCATGGTCTCCTTGTTCGTCAGACGGACACGGACCTTCAGCGGGGCGGCATAGGTGGCGTCGCGGGCCTTGCACTCCTCCTCGGAATACTTGGGGGGCTCGTCCATGGAGTAGTCGATAAAGCTCAGCTCGAGGTTACCCGTATAGTCGGACACGGAATCCACATCACGGAACACCTCGTGCAGTCCGGTATCCAGGAACCACTTGTAGGAGCTCTTCTGGATCTCCAGCAGGTTCGGCATCTCCATGATCTCGTCGACACGGGCATAGCTCATTCGCCGCGTTTTGCCGTAGAGGACTTCTTTTGGCATGTGCGCACTCTCCTTCTTGAAACGCCCGGGTGAGTTGTTTGTTTTTTCACTCAGGTGTTGATTTCACAGCGTTGAAATGCTATACTTTCTATAGAAAAGATGGGGTATACCCCCTCTCCCCTGATGACATAGCAATTTATTATATATCGGTGACAAATTAAAGTCAAGTATTTTTTACGGCGGGAGCACGGTTTCCGCCGTTTTTTTCATGCTTGGAGTGGTTTGCTTGGACTTTCGTATCGTTTTTATTCTGATTCTGGAGGCAGCGCTGGCCATGGTTCTGCTTTGGCGCTGCGGCGCACTGCGCTCGCGGGCCCAGTGGGCCGTCGGCCTTGCGGCCGTCGTACTGGCCTTTGCGCTGCGCGCGCTGGCGCTCGACCACGAGACGCTGGACTACCAGAACTTCCTCTCTCCCTGGGTCACGTTCTACCGTGAAAACGGCGGTTTTCGGGCGCTCTGGCGTCCGGTCGGCAACTATAACATCCCCTATCTCTATTTTATGGCGCTGTTTTCCTACTCCTCGATCCGGGATCTCTATCTGATCAAATGCCTGTCGATCCTCTTCGACGTACTGCTCGCCTGGGGCAGCGCCGAGCTGCTCGGTGTTTTCTGTGAGAGCGCATGGCGGAAGCTCGGTTGCTTTGCCTGCGTGCTGCTGCTGCCCACAGTGATCTTAAACGGCGCGTTCTGGGGCCAGTGCGACAGCATCTATGTGGCCTTCGCCGTGCTGGCGCTGTGGCAGGGGCTGAAGGGCCGTCCTGTCACGGCGATGATTTGTCTGGCGCTGTCCTTCGGCTTCAAGCTGCAGGCCATTTTCGTGATCCCGGTGTTCGCGCTGTTGCTGCTCAAGGGGAAGCTGAAATGGTACCATCTGGCCATATTCCCGGCGGCCTATGTGCTGCTGGTGCTGCCCGCCGTGCTGCTGGGGCGGCCCTTTCTCGATACGCTGCTGCTGTACGCCAACCAGACCGGCAGCGTCGGCAGCGCGCTCAATTATAACTCCAGCTCGATCTTTGGCATCTTCTGGCACGTCGCCGACGAGCAGACCGCGGCCACAACGGCGATCGCCGCGGCCGCATGCTACAGTCTCCTGGTGCTGATCGCCGCCTCGCTCTTTCGCGACCGGCTGAGTGACCGCGCGATTCTGTGCGCGGCGGTGCTGTTTGCGGTGGGCATCCCGTTTTTTCTGCCGCATATGCACGACCGCTACTTCTTCGCCGCCGATATTCTGACGCTGGTGCTGGCCTTCGCGATCCCCTGGGTTCTGCCCGTCGCGCCGCTGACACAGTTTGCAAGCCTTTTAGGCTACCACGCCTATATCTATATGCGCTTCCTTCTGCCGATGCGCTACGGCTCCTGGTCGCTGATCGCCGTGCTGGCGCTGACCGCCGCCGCCTTCGCCCGGGAGCTGTACCATTGCGGCGGAAGCACGCAGAAGCGCATCCCCTATCTGGGAAAATAGAACAAAACGTGAAAAAGCTCTTGACAAACCGCCGGTATATGATATAATAACTGAGCTTGCAAGCGGGAGTGCTGGAATAGGTAGACAGGCAGGCTTGAGGTGCCTGTGTCCAACCATAGACGTGAGGGTTCAAGTCCCTTCTCCCGCACCA
>CACXDT010000006.1 GCA_902766405.1 Oscillospiraceae bacterium | reverse complement strand
GTGTGCGAGCGACTCACGCAAGCGAGTGCGCGCAGCGCCGTGCTTCCCCTCTAACTGTTCAGCCCCCGCAAGGGGCTGAACAGTTACTATTCCTTTTCCTTTACATTTTCCACAACATTCCAGCCTTTCACATCGTGCATGGCGGCAAAGTGGCTGGTCACCACATACAGCGCGACCAGGCCGAGCGTGAAGAGCACATTCGCCCAGGAATCGGTATAGACAAATTCCCGCTGCTGGTTGGCAAACTGGCGCAGCGTGGAGGCGGCCATCACACGGCCCAGCGGCAGCCCGATCGCGCAGGAGCACAGGTACTGCACCACGGACTGGACAAACCAGCTCCTCGAAATCTCCCCGTGCTGAAAGCCCTGCATCCGCAGAATACACAGCTCTTTTTTCTTTTCCAGCAGATTGGTGCGCGCGGTGTTTAGAATAATGAGAAAGCCGGTGACGACGGTAAAGGCGATGATGACCCAGGCGATAAAATCATAGAGCTCCAGCTGCTTGACATCGCTCTTATACGCCAGGCGGGTGAAGATCGTGTAGAGATAGCCCTCCTGCTCCATCAGCAGTTCCAGCAGCTGCTCCTCATCCTCGGGTGCCACACGGCAGAGGATCACGCCGATATCCTCTTCCATCGCGCCGCTGCCTGCGCGTGAGATGTACTGGGAGCGCTCGGCAGACTGGAAGGAGAGCCCCTCCACGACCATGTGTTGTGTCCCGTCCACAAGCACGGTATCTCCGACATCTGCGCCAAGGCGCCGGGCCAGATGCTCCTCCAGCAGGATCCCGTTCTCCGAATGCGGGAGAGTCAGTTGGTTCCCGGCTCTGTCATACACGCGCAGGAGCTGCGTATCCGGCTCAAGCGCGGTGATGACCGCGGTTTCGCTTCTCCCGTCATAGGAGATTTCCTTCAGGTAGATCGGCGCGCGCTGCACCTGCCCGGCAATTCCCGTCTCCTGAAGCAGATGGCAGAGCTCCCCGCCGACATCGCCGGAATAAAAAATCTGGCCGTCGTACTGGATGCGCTTGTGATAAATATCGTCGATCATGATTCGCTCGCTTGTCAGCGTACTGAGCGAGGAGAAAATCATCATCATTGAGGCCGCGATACAGACCGTGGATACGACAAAGCGCAGGGGGTTGCGCAAAAGGGTCGTGATGCTGAAGGCCGTCATGGGCTTCATGTGGCGCGTCAGTCCGCCCAACCGGCCGGGAACGCGGCCTGTAGACGGCGCGGGGCGCGTCATAGCCTCTGCGGGGCTTACCTTCACAACAAAGCCGGTGCTGATCCATGTCGAAAGCTGACCCACGGCAATATTGGCGAGAAAGCAGCGCAGTACACTGCCCCAGTCCATGCAGATCTGACTGACCGGCATCGTGAAAAAGCGAACATTCTTTCTTCCGACATACCAGGTGAAGAACCCGCCGAGGATCAGTCCAAGGAGATTGGCCGTCAGCGAGACGATCAGGCTTTCCCCGCAAAACAGGGTCCGTATACGGCCGACGCTCTGTCCGATCGCCCGCAGAATACCGATCTCGCGGCGGCTCTGCCGTACGATCAGGGACATAAAGAGGAAGGTGACCACCATTAAAATCGAAAAATAGACCGCGGGGACGAAGGTGGAGGTGGTTCTGATCGGGTCGAGGTTGGCGTCGATGCGCATCTTCACCGGACTGTCTGCAAAGTGGTAGTCACTCTTGACCGCCACATCGCGCAGCGCGGCCTTCGCCGCAAGCAGTGTTGTCTCCGGGTCGGCGCCCTCCTCAAACCACAGCAGGAACTGGTTGCAGAGCTCTTCATAGCCTGTGCCGTCCTCCAGCGCCGCACAGGCCTCTTTGAGTTCCTCCTCGAGCGAGGCAAACTCCAGCAGCGAGTCGGCAAAGCGTTTCTGATACTCCGACTCGTTTGCCTCATATTCCGCGTGTGCCTCCTCCAGCTGCGCCTGCGCGTCGGAAAACTCGCCGCGCTTCTGCTCGAGCTGTACCGCGGCGCCGTCAAGTCGGCGGAGCGCGGTGTCGATCTCCCCGATGCCCGCTTTCAGCTTCGGCTCTCCGTCCGCCAGCTGGGCAAGCGTGTCGCGCAGCGTCCGGATATTGGCATCCAGCGCGTCCATAGTCGCGGGAAGCTCGCCCTCCGTCAAGCCCTGTGCCGCGAGCGCGTCTGTGATCTGCGTGCGCGCCGCTTCGAGCTCTGCGCGCGCAGCGGCCAGCCGGTCAAGCGCGGCATCATAGGCCGCCGACACATCGCCGGTGGTGACGAAGCTTGTCTCCATGGCCGCTTCGAGCTGGGAGACGGCCGCGCGCAGACGGTTGATGCGCTCGGTGAGGGAGGCTACGGTTCCGGCGGCATCAAAGGCCGTAAGCGTGGAGACCGCGGCCTCCAGACTGACGGCGTCCATCAGCGCCAGCAGCTCGCCGGTGGCTGAGCGGGCGAAGGCCAGGGCCCCGGGCAGCTCCTCAGGGCAGCTGACGCAGGCATAGCGCGAAACCGCCGCTGCCAGCGCGGCATATTCCGGCGTGTCGCCGATGCCCTCTTCGCCGCTTTCGATCCGTTCGATCACGGACATGGCTTCCGCCGAGGCAAAAGAGTCCGCATCCTGCCGCACGCCGTCCATGAAGCCGCGCAGCCGCTCCGCCACACACCATACCGTCTCGTTCACGTCGTAATAAAAGCCGTAGGCGCACGCGGAATTGATAAGGCACAGGAAGTTGTCCAGTGCCGCGGAAACCAGGCACAGCTGTGTATTCGCGGGCAGCAGCTCCAACAGCTCGACGGCCCGCCGGGTATCGGGATGCAGCAGCAGCTCCTGCTGCGCGATCACGGCGGCAAGCTGCCCGTCCACGCCGGAGAGCGTGTCGCCTGCCTCCTGCAGGGCGCTGCGCTGTGCGCCGAGCTGCTCCAGCGCACTCTGCGCACTGCTGCGGCCGGAGCTGATCTGGTCAAGCTGGGAGACAAGCGCCGCGCGCTGCGCGGCCAGCTCGTCCCTGGCCTGCTGCAGCTCGCGCGCGCTCTTTTGCAGCTCTGCGCGGGCCGTGCCGAGCTCCTCTTCCTTCTCCCGCAGCAGCTCCGCGGTCTCGTCCAGCTTCTCTCTGGCCTCGTTTAGCTGTTCATCGGCGTCCTGCCGCGCGGTGTCGAGCTCCTGGCGTTTTTCATCGAGCTCGTCCCGGGCCGCCTCGGAGCGCTCTTTGTATTCGCGCGCGAGCAGATCGACGGAGATATAGGCATAACCGAAGTCGCCGCTGAGCGTCCAGCCCATGTCCGTGGGCTGCACCGTCAGCGTTTCGGGTGCGGAGACGATGCCGCCGACAAAGAATTCCCGCCACTCGTCCCCTGTCTTCACGCTGACGGTATCACCGGCACGAATCCCGTTATTCTCGGCAAAGCCGTACTCAAGATACAGCGTATCGGCGCTGCCGCTCTCGGTGGAGGACCAGAGATGGAGCCGCTGCCGATCGCCCCTGTTCATCGAAAAAAAGCGCACGGATAAGGGCCGTCCCCCGTCATGGCGCAGTACAGTGTCCGCAATCGCGCGGGCATTGACAGCCGCCACACCGGGCACCGCCTCCAGCGCCGCGATCCGGCTCCGGTCCGTCACCGCCGTGGTGACGACTGCGTCCGGGTATCCGTAGCTGTCCAGATATTCATAGATCGAGGTCTCGAGCGAAAGGTACCCGCCGGAGAGTCCGATCGTGTAGCAGCAGCCGATGGCCGAGATCAGTACCGTGGCCAGCAGCGGTCTCCAGAACCGCTTCAGGAGGGGTATCACCAGTTGTCTCATAGCCTTACCACTCTATCTCCGCGGCAGTCTGACGGATGGCGTTGGTCTCCGTTCCCTCGATCCGGCCGCTGCGCATCCGGATGACACGGTGCGCCATCTTTCCGATCTCGCGGGTATGGGTCACAATGACGACGGTTTTGCCCTGCTCGCGCACCAGCCGGTCGAGCTCGGCGAGAATCTGCTTGCCCGTCTCGTAGTCCAGCGCGCCGGTGGGCTCGTCACACAGCAGCAGCCGCGGATGCTTGGCCAGTGCCCGGGCGATGGACACGCGCTGCTGCTCCCCGCCGGAGAGCTGCGTGGGATAGCTGTCCAGCCGGTGGCCGAGACCGACCGTCTCCAGCGCCTCCTCCGTGGCGCGGCGCGCCGAGGGGTCTGCCGTCATGGCGACATTCTCCCGCACGCTCAGCTCGGCAATCAGGTTGAAGGACTGGAACACAAAGCCCACGGTCTCGCGGCGGTAGCGTGTCAGCTCGCGCTCGCGGAGCGCCGTCAGCTCCTGCCCGTTTACCATAATGCTGCCGCGATCGGGCCGATCCATGCCGCCGAGCAGATTGAGCAGCGTGCTTTTGCCGCTGCCGGAGCTGCCGAGAATGACCAGCAGCTCTCCCTCCCGGATTTCCAGTGACACGCCCCGGAGCGCCTGGATGGCGCTCTCTCCGCTGCCATAGGTTTTATATAGGTTTTGTGCGGTCAAAATACAATGCTTCTGGTCGGGCATGGGTTTACACCGCCTTTCTCTTCACACGGCACTCGATCAGGCGCTCGATCCCATAGAGCAGATGGAACAGCGCCAGAACCACCGCTAACAGGATCCCGTAGCGCAGCGGCAGCGAGTGAGGCAGGAAAGCAAGAGGATCCACCGTTTGTATACTGCTGTCTGTAAAATTGCCGATGTACATATAGTTTGCGCCGGGGATGAGGCAGTCGGCGGCTACGCAGGGGATACTCAGCAATACCATCAGTCCCACTGTCGCCCATAAATGCCGGTATTTCGGCCGCTTTCCATGGACAAACATCATATAATATACGGCGATCAGCGGCAAGCCGTGCTCCATCCAGAACTGATAATAGCGGTAATATCGCGGTCCGGTGAATACGATCACGCTGGGAATGAACAGAGCGGGCACGGTCAGAGCGTTGGTCACGAAAAAGTTGATTCCAAACAAGGTGTCATTTTCACTCATCAGGGCATACATGGCACAAATGAGCCCCCACTGGCAGACCTGCAGCGGGAGCTTACCCAGCAGGGAGCCCGTGCCCCACTCGTCACCCACATACAGGGTGCGCCAGAAGTAGGACATCTCCACGAGCATCATGACAAAGGCAAGGAAAAAGCGGAAGCCTCGCTCACCCTTCCAGCCCCGCAGCGCATCCCGATAGCGCCAGACAAGGAAAATCGCAGCCGCGATCACCGCCAGCGGAAGGATATGCCAGAGAGACCAGGGGACAAAGTCGCCCTCCGCCCCGTAGCCGAAAAAACCCTCACTGTAAAACTGATATGTACTCGATGTGCCCATCGCAACCTCCTAATCATAGCTGCTGTTCGCGATTTGTACGGTACAACAGCCCATCATTTTTTTATGGCAGTATAACACATCTAATGGCATTTTTCGAGAGATAACTTTATTATTTTTATTTCCATTTTTTAAAAAAACAGCCCCGAACGGATGTTCGGGGCCAAACTGTAGACAAACCCAAGAACAGGTAAGAAAAAGACCATAGAGCAGCGGGGGAGCGCGAGGGGGCAAGGCCCACCTCGTGATTCAATCACCGCCAGCAAATGC
>CACXDT010000005.1 GCA_902766405.1 Oscillospiraceae bacterium | reverse complement strand
TCGCCGGCGGGCACGTCGGTGAACTGGCCGATGTGGCGATAGAGCTCGGTCATAAAGCTCTGGCAGAAGCGCATGACCTCGGCGTCGGATTTGCCCTTGGGGTCAAAGTCGGAGCCACCCTTGCCGCCGCCCATGGGCAGGGTCGTCAGCGAGTTTTTCAGGATCTGCTCGAAGCCGAGGAACTTCATGATCGACAGATTCACGCTCGGGTGGAAACGCAGGCCGCCCTTGTAAGGGCCGATGGCGCTGTTATACTGGACGCGGAAGCCCCGGTTGATGTGCAGCTTGCCCTCGTCGTCCACCCAGGGCACGCGGAACTCCACCACGCGCTCGGGCTCGACAAAGCGCTCGATCAGACCGGCTTTCTCCCACTCGGGGTGCTTGTCGACGACCAGCTGCAGCGACTCGAACACCTCGCGCACGGCCTGCAGGAATTCAGGCTCATTGGCGTCGCGGCGCTCGACCTCGGCGTATACCCGCTGTAAATACTCATTTGTCAGCATATTGGATGGCTCCTTCCAGATTTTGTTTACCCGCAGATTATACAGCGGTTTTTTTTCAAGTACAAGCATAAATTACACTTTTTTTGCCTGTCCTGCATTGCGTTTTGCTCAAAAATGCGGTATGCTGTAGCTGTCAATGGCCGGCGCGTGCGCCGAATCTGTTTTTGAGGTGAAAATAGAATGATCTCACGTACTGTTAAGGACGGTTACGGGCTGTATCTGCTCGAGTCTGAGGAGCTGAAGGTCTGGGTCTGGGAGCTCGGCGCGACGATCACGCGTATCGACTACAAGGGCCGGACGGTCACCCTCGGTTACGACAGAGCCGAGGACTATCTCAATGGCACCACCTATGCCGGGGCGACGATCGGCCGCTTTGCCAACCGCATCGCCAAGGGCCGCTTTACGCTCAACGGCAGGGAATACCAGACCACGGTCAACGAAAACGGCAACACCCTGCACGGCGGCCCGAATTCCTACGATAAGCGCCGCTGGGAGGGCGTCAATGTCAACGAGGGCGTGCGCTTTACGCTCGTCAGCCCCGACGGGGACAACGGCTTCCCCGGCAGACTCAGAATGCACGTCGACTACGCTGTCCGCGGCGGCGAGCTGCGCGTGGACTACCGGGCCGTCAGCGACGCCGACACGGTCTATGCCCCGACGAACCACAGCTATTTTAATTTAGACGGCGCCGAGACTATCCTCGGTACGACCATGCAGATCAAGGCCCGCGGCGTGCTGGAGGTCGACGACGAGCTGATCCCGACCGGCACGATCCTGCCCGCCGAGGGAGACTTCGATTTCTCGGCCCCGCGCGCGATCGGCCGCAACTACGACCACTGCTTCGTGCTCGCCGAGGGCGCGGGCGAGAAGGCCGCCGTGGCCTCGGCCGGGGGTGTTACGCTCTCGGTCAGCACCGATTTCCCGAGCATTCAGTTCTATACCGGCGGCGCGCTGAGCTCCGGCTTCCATGCGAGCCAGGGCTTCGCTCTCGAGCCCGGCTACTGCGCCGACACGCCGAACCGGCCGGAATTCGGCTCCTGTACGCTGAAAGCGGGGGAGGAGTTCCACAAGTTTATCCGCTATGAGTTCACGTAATTTAGTTGACATAATTTTTGGAGGATCGGTATGAAACTGGTAAAACGTATCGTGCGGCGCAAGGTCAGGGAGCTGCAGCCCGTGATCGTGGAAAAGGCCGTCGACAGAGTTGCCGGACGGGCCATGCAAAAGGCCGAAGCCGGCGGCATGCTTGGCTTTGTACAGAGCCTGACGCCGGGCAAGCTCAAGGCCCTTGCTGTCGGGCTTGTCGGTGCGGTCGTCGTGCTGAACGTGCTTGGCAATTTTGTGCGTGAGCAGAAGCTGAAGCTGATGTTCCGGCGCGAGCTGAAAAAGCAGCTGCGCCCGCTGGAGAAGAAAATCGACGATTTAGAGGACGAAAACGAGCAGCTCCGCCGCCAGCTGAAGGCCAGATAAGCGACAACAAGATTACAAATAATACGGTATGTGCGTACTGGCCTGATGCAGATTTGACCGGGAGCGTCCGAGTGTAGGGACGCTGGACTATGCGTCAGGCGGAAATGGAAACAATATGATAAGAGAATGGGCGGATTCGCAGCAGTTCAATCCTGTTGTGAATTCGCCCAAGCTTTGTAAAAGATTTCTAATAGATTGCTTTCGGCTATCAAATGTGCTATACTACAGGTAGAAATCCAAATGTGAGGTGTTTCTCATGGCAAGAGCAGCAACAAGGACGGCCAATGTCTTTACGCGCGTCGACCCGGAAACAAAGGAACAGGCAGAGGCCATTCTGAATCAACTGGGCATCCCCATGTCCAATGCCATCGGCATGTTTCTAAAGCAGATCGTTATGCAGCGCGGGATTCCCTTCGAGATGAAGCTTCCTGCGTCTGTCCCCGTCGCCGTTGGCAGCATGACCGGTGAACAGCTCGATCGGGAGCTGCAAAAGGGCATGGACGATATCGCCGCCGGGCGTGTGATTCCCGCCGATGTTCTCGAAGCGGAGATGAGAGGCTTATACGGCAAATGAGCATGAAGATCGTCTATACCCACACAGCCAGGCAAGACCTGCGGGAGATTTATGAATATATCGCCTTTTCTCTTCTGGCCGCGGATACGGCGCGTTCCCTTACAGACAGGATCATGGCGGACATACGCTCGTTAGAGACCTTTCCCGAGCGCAATCCTTTGTACAGGGATGAACCGTGGCACAGCCAGGGGCTTCGTGTCTTGCCGGTGAAGAACTATCTTGTCTTCTATACTGTGAGCAACGAAACGGAGACGGTTTCGGTCGCCCGGATCCTGTACGGCGGCCGCGATATCAGCAGGCAGCTCGAAGAGACATCTGAGTGGTAATATGGGAAGAAAAGGGGACAGAGCCTTCGACTTGCCTAAAGTAAACAGTAATTGACCCCTATCAACACGGCGCGAGGAGCTGATTCACCCCCCACGCCGTGTTGATGTTTGTACTGTGTTTTTATCCCACAAAGCCCTGCACGAACAGCAGCTCGGCGGCTTCCTTGGTCACATACACGGCGAGAGAGCCGTCATTGACCGCAAAATCGCCGAAGCCGTTTTCGTCGATGAGCACGTCGTCCTTCATGCGGCCGGTGCAGTCGTGGAAGCAGCGTCCGGCGAAGTGGCGGCCGACATACATATGCTTGCTGCCGCCGTGTCCGTTCGTCAGCACGACCGCAAGGCCGGATTCGCGGTGGCCGCCCTCGGCTGCTTCGGCGCGATAGATGCGCTGCGCGGGGGTCGGCTCGTCGGTCGGGAGCTCGGCGGGGGCGTCGTCCGGCGTCTCGGTCTCCGGCTCGCCCAAGGCCTCGCGTTCGGCGGCGGTGTCGATTTCGTCGGTCAGGGCGATGTTGTCACCCAGGCGGGTGAAGCCCACCAGATCGTCGTCGTCAAAGTATTCATAGCGCTTGCCGTAGGCGAAGAGCTGCCGCAGCTTGATGAGCATCGGCAGCAGCGGCACCGGGCCGATGTTGTCATGCGGTACGCCGTAGAGATCACCCCAGAACACGCAGGGCAGCCCCTGCCCGTAGAGCAGGATCAGCGCGTAGGCCTGGGCCTTGAACCAGCCGTCCACCCAGCTGAAGAGCGCCTGGCCGGGCTGGGAATCGTGGTTATCGACAAAGGTGACGGCGTTCTCGGGGCTCTCGCGCAGCAGCGTGTTGTCCAGCAGATGGCGCATTGAAAAGCTGCCTGCCTCGTGCGCGGCGCGATAGAAGTTGAAGTGAAGCGGCACATCGAAGAGCGTCATGCAGTGGTAGTTGGTCTCAAGGTACTTTTTCAGCACCTCCACATCGCTCGACCAGTATTCGCCGATGGCCGGCAGATTTTTCGAGGCGTCCTCCCGCAGGTGGTAGAGCCACCACGAGAAGAAATTGCCGCGGATGTGCTTCACGGCGTCCAGCCGGAAGCCGTCCACGCCGGTGATGGCGCGGTACCAGCGGCCCCAGGTCAGCAGCTCCTGACGCACCTCGTCGCTCGAGAAATCCACGTTCGCGCCCATCAGATAGTCAAAGTTGCCGTGCTCGCTGTCAACGCTGCGGTCCCAGTGCTTGCCCTCAAACAGGTAGATCGCGTTCTTCCCGCTGGCGGCGTCGTGGTCGGTGCCGTCGAAGCAGCGCGAGTCCCAGCGAAAGCCGGAGTATTTTCCCGCGCGGCCCGGGAAGTCGAAGACCGTCCAGGCCGTGATGCTCTCGGGCTCGGAGACGCTCTCAAGCCGGTTGTCGGGGTCCTGCTCGGTGGCGCGCAGCTCCTCGGTGCCGTCGGCGCCCATCCTGTGGTTCAAAACGATGTCGGCGTAGACATGCAGACCCGCGCTCTGCAATCCGCGAATGGCCGCGAGATATTCGTCGCGCGTGCCGTATTTGGTGGCGATACTGCCCTTCTGGTCAAACTCGCCCAGATCGTAGCTGTCGTAGACGCCGTAGCCCACGTCGTCCTTGCCGGCCGCGCCCTTATAGGCGGGCGGCAGCCAGATATCGGTGATCCCGGCGCGGCGCAGCGCGGCGGCCTCGTGCGCGGCGCGGCGCCAGAGCGTCTGGTCGGCGGGCAGGTACCACTCGAAGTACTGCAGCATCGTGCGGTTGTCACAGCCGACCTCGTCGAGCGGGGCGGCCGCGGTGGCGGGGATCGCGCCCGGTTCGGGCTGCGGTTTTTCTATATGTTCAAGCGCAGGCTTTGTCTCAGCCTGGCGTAACGGTTCTGTCTTTTGTTTCATGCGTTTGTACACTCCTTTCGGACCGTTTGCATGTTGTGCTGTACGATGGGCCTCACCGGCTTTCTTTCTGGAATGCAAACCTCGCTTTTACCATACCGGGCGGCAATATCGACTGCCGCAAATTGGCCCCCCGCAAGGTTTCCCGTAGTATGCCACCGCTTTCTCGCATTGTCAAGCGAAAAAACTGTGAACGAGACCGTCAAATTGCACAAAAGGCACTAAAAAAACGGCCGGGTTTTGACACCCGGCCGAAAACAGCCTGTTTGCTAAGGGCATGTTGTAAAACGCAGTTTTCTCGCACGAATACAATGCTGGTTCGTAGGGGCGCTGAACTTCGCGCCCGTGCAGGACGTAAAACGAATATATAGGAAAAGAGAGCGCATTTGCAGAAAAACCTGCGAATTTGCCCACTATTCATGCAAGAATTGCGGATGTAGCGGACGGGCGCTTCGTGAAGCCCCTACCTCATAATGTCTTCTTTTTCAGAAAAAGTCGTTTTACAGCAAAGCTTTACCCTGCTTGTATTACTCGCCCTTGCCTTCGACCTCGGTGGCGTCGACAATGTCCTCAAAATTGCCGATCTCCACCTCGATGTCGGCGCCATCGCTGCCGACGTTGGCCTTCAGGTCTTCCAGCTCGCGCTGCTTTTGCTCGATCAGGCCGCGCAGGCCCTGGGCCCGGGCAAAGAGATCGACATACGCGGCATCGGGCGCGATCGGATTTTGCTCGAAAAACAGACGGCCGATCTCGGCGTAGAGCTTGTTGAGCGCGTCGCTGTCCTCCTTGAGCGCGAGTGTCAGCTTGGCCATGCGGGCATAGCTCTTCGTGCGGCTGACGCCCTTTTCGTATACGTCGCGGATGGCGCCGCTCCCGGCGAGCTCGCGGGCGCGGCCCACCAGGCCGTTGATGGTATCGAGATAGTTACTCATGACGGATGTCTCCTTTATCTGTTTGATCCTGTTGGGGATGTGAAAAAAAGCCTGAAATTGCGGTTCCTATCGTAGGGGCGGCTATTAGCCGCCCGCACGCAGAAATGGTTCTATAAAAAATAATATCGGGTGAATTCGTATTATTGTACAAAATCGTCTAACAAATTCAGAAAGATGATATTTTGTACTGCGCGGGCGGCAAGTTGCCGCCCCTACGGTAATACCAGACTTTTATCAAAGCCCTTTTTTATCAGCGTCAGTATGGCTGTCGTCGGCGCGCGCGGCGCGGACACGGTTGACGTACAGCTCCTCCGGCTTGTGCGCGCGCCGGGCCTGCACGAGCAAAATAATGAGCGAGCCGAGGCACAGCACCGCGCTGAGCAGCTGGGACACGCGGATGCCGGTGCCGCCGAGCATCAGACTGTCGGTGCGCAGGCCCTCGATCCAGGCGCGGCCGAGCCCGTAGCAGAAAAAGTACAGCAGCAGCACCTGCCCGTCATAGCGCCGCCGGCTCTGCCGGGTCCAGACACGCAGGAACACAAACAGCGCGAGATTCCACAGGCTCTCGTACAGGAAGGTCGGGTGGACATAGACCGTGTGGCCGCTCGGGTCAGTCAGGCCCATGCGGCAGAAGCTGTCGGTGACGGCGCCGAAGGCCTCGCGGTTCATAAAATTGCCCCAGCGGCCGATGATCTGCCCGATCAGCAGCCCGAACACGGTCAGATCCAGCAGCGCCAGAAGCGGGATTTTTTTCATTTTGCACACGGCGGCCGCGACGGCGATGCCGGCGATGACGCCGCCGTAGATCGCGAGCCCGCCGTCGCGGATCGCCAGGATCTCGCCGGGGTAGACCAGGTAGTAGTCCAGGCGGAACAGCACGTAGTACAGCCGCGCGCCCAGGATGCACAGCGGGATCAGCCAGAGGATGAAGTCGTAAAAGTCGTCGCTGCTGATGCCGAAGGCGGGCGCGTGCTTCGCGCAGTACAGGATGCCCAGCAGAAAGCCCAGCGCGATCAGCACGCCATAGAGGTAGATCCGAAAGCCGAACAGCGTGAAATACGCCGGCGGGTTCAGCGTGAGATGGAGAAACGGAAAGGAGATGACGGAGTCACGCTGTATGGTCTGCAGGGCATCGGTTAAAAGAAGCGGCATGGATCAGCGCTCGCCTTTCTCTTCCGGGCGGAAGACGACCATCGCGAGACGCTCGTCGCGGAAGGTCTCGGTGAGGAAGCGCTCGCAGTCCTCCTTCGTGACGTTCGCAAGCTCGCTGATCGCGTCCAGGGCGCTGTAGCCGTCGAGAACCCCGGAGACCAGCGAAAGACAGACGTTCTCGAAGTCCTCGAGAGCGCGCAGGCGCGCGCCGAGCGAGGCGCGCTTCGCGCGCTCAAAGCGCTCGGGGGAGAGCCCGTTTTCCCGCACGTCGGCGATGGCCTTCTTGAGCTCTGAGAGCACGGTTTCGGGCTGTTGGCTCTCGCCGCCGATGAGGACATAGGCCGCGCCTGCGACAAAGTCGGTCTCGGTGCCGAAATCGTGGTTGAGGATGCCCTCGCTGTACAGTCTTGTGTAAAACGGCGACGAGCGGCCCAGCAGCAGCCGCAGGGCCAGCGCGGCCGTCAGGCGCTGGCGCAGGGCGGCCGGCCCCTTCTCTTCGCCGCGCAGCTTCGCGCCGATCATGAACTGCGGCGCCGACACCGGCCAGAATTCGGTGACAGAGGCCTCGACGGGCAGCAGGCTCTCTTCCTCGCCGAAGTCGGGGCAGGGCAGGGCGGCGCGCTCCTCACCGAGCTCCTCTCGTGCAATGCGCACGATCTCCTCTGGCTCGACATCGCCCTCGACGCACAGCACCATGTTGCTCGGCGCGTAGAAGACCTTGTGGCAGTCGTACAGCGTCTGGGCGGTGATGTGGGAGATGCTCTCGACCGTGCCGACGACCCGGTCACGGATCGGGTGGTGGTCGAACAGCATCCGCAGCAGCCGGTAATAGATCGCGTTGTCGGGGTCGTCCTCGCCCATCAGGATCTCCTGCGCAATGATGCCCTGCTCCTTCTGTACGGTCTCGTCGGTGAAATAGGGGGTCGAGACAAAGTGCAGCAGCATCCGCAGATTCTCCTCAAAACGGTCGGTGCTCTGGAAGTAGTAGGCCGTCATATCGCTGGAGGTGAAGGCGTTCGCGTCGGCGCCGTTGGCGCTCAGAAGGTTGAGCGCGTTGTCGCCGTCCGGCAGGTCGAACATCTTGTGCTCCAAATAGTGGGCGACACCGGCCGGCGTGTCGCGCTGCTCGCCGTCGACCGTGAAGCGGCGGTGCGCTCCGCCGTAGTCGGTGGCGAACACCGCGTAGCTCGACAGGAAGCCGCGCTTCGGCACTACGCAGATGCGCAGGCCGTTGGGCAGGGTCTCCTCGTACAGGGTCTCGCCGATGGCGTCAAAGCTCGTTATCCGCATCTTCGCCCTCCTCGTCTCCGTTGCCGGTCAGAAAATAGATCAGATCGCAGTCCACGCTCTCGGCGATCGCCCGCACGCGCGCGTTGTCGACCTCGCCGATCAGCTCGGCGAGCTCCGCGGGGCCGTAGTCGGCGCCGTCGAGCGCCTGCGAGAGATAGAAGCCCTCTAACTCGCCCTGGCTGTCGAGCAGCGAGCGCAGATCCGAGCTGACGCCGGCCCGGGCCGCGGCGAGCTCTTCGTCGCTGATCTCGCCGCGGCGCACCGCGTCGAGCTGGGCCGTGATCTCGTTCAGGGCGGCGTCCTTTTTGTCAAGGTCGACGCCCGAGGCGATCAGCAGCAGGCCCTTGTGCAGGTCGATCATCGAGCTCGCGTAGTAGCACAGCTGCAGCTTTTCGCGCACGTTCATAAACAGCTTCGAGGTCGTGCCGCTGCCGAGCACGGCGTTGAACACGTACAGGGCCGGGATGTCCGGCTCCTCCATGCACTCGCCCAGGCGGTAGCCGATCACAAGCTTGCCCTGCGTGACGCTCTGCGCCTCCTCGACCTCGCGGGGATGATCCTCGAGGGCGTTCATGCGCAGCTCGGTGCCGATATCGTCGTCGATCTCGCCGCGCTGCAGCGGCGCGAGCGCGTCGGTGAGGCACTCGGTGACCTCGACCAGTCCCGAGCGTCCGCAGTAAAAGAGCTCAATCGGGCAGCGCTGCAGAAGCTCGCGGTACTGCCGGGTCAGCTTGCGGTAGTGGACATCCTCGACATCCTCGGCGTGCCCGCGCGAGCCGGCCGAGAAATCCTCACAGGCGCACATCTCCTCGATGCAGCGCAGCACCGAATAGCTCCGCTTGTCGTTGATGCGGCTGCGCAGCGCGTCGGCCAGCTTTTCCTTCTCGCTCTCGACGATCGGCTGGCGCAGCAGCCCGCCGCGCGTGGCCGGATCCAGCAGCAGCTCGCCCAGCAGCTCACAGGCCGGGCGCAGCACGTCCTGCTTACCGGGGAGAAAGTCCCCCTCGGGAATGCTGGCGTAAAAGCCGAGACACTGGATCTCGCCGATGCGGCGCACGACGGGCTCGATGGCGACGCCGTAGAGCTCGTCCATGCGGCTCGAGAGGGCCTCAAGGTCAGGGCTGCGCGTGGTTCCGCGGCGCAGCACATAGGGAATCAGGGCATTGAGCGCCGCGGTCTCGCGCCTCAGCTGCGTCAGCAGATTGAGACTCAGGCAGGCGGTTTTGAATTTGTCGCTTTTCAGGTGGCTGAGCCAGACACCGGGCATCAGCTCTGCGCGTGTGATCTCCATGGATCGGCCTCCGTATTACAATTAAACTATGTTCAGCGGGATAGTTTTCCGTCAAAAGGACTTGGCTCGCCCCGGAGCGTAGCGAGAGGGGAGAGCTGGCGCGGCAGCGCCTGAGAGGGGGAAATCATCGGTCCGCGGCCCCTCTCCGGCACTTCGTGCCACCTCTCCCCGACGCGGGGGAGAGGCAAGAGCTACTCTATACTTAAATTTTAATATAGTTTAGCACAGTTTTCCCTCCTTGGGAAGTCCTTCCGGCGGCATTTTTCGACCGAAGATGCACGCTTTTAACAGTTCGGCCCATCCGGATTAGGGGGAGTTCAGAGGGGGAACGCCTCTAACTGTTCAGTCCCCGTCAAGGGGACTGAACAGTTATGCTCGCCTTGCCGCGCACGACCGAAACCGTGTTTTCCCGGCCGCGCCCGTCGCGCCAGTGGGCGGTGAAATCGCTCAGCGTCGGGCGGACGGTCAGCTCGCCGTTTACAAGGTGCAGCCCCAGCAGCTCCTCGGTCACGGCGCGGAAATACCAGCCGGCCGAGCCCGTGTACCAGGTCCAGCCCGCCTCGCCCTCGTGCCCCGGCGCGGCGCTGATGTCGGCCGGCAGGACATAGGGCTCGGCGCCGTAGACCGCCGGGTCGTGGGTCTCGGGCAGCAGCGTGCGCAGCAGCTCCTCGCCGCGCGAGCGGTCGCCGCGCCGCAGCAGCGCCATCGCGAGCCAGATCGCGCCGTGGGTGTACTGCCCGCCGTTTTCACGGTAGCCCGGGCCGTAGCCGGTCAGATAGCCCTCGCCGCCGGTGTAGGGCGGATCACTGAGTCTGACCAGGCGGTGTTCCCGGTCGTAGAGCCGCGCCCAGGCCGCGTTTAAGGCGAGCCCGGCGTGCTCGTCGCTGCCGAGTCCGGACAGCACGGCCCAGCTCTGGGCGATCGAGTCGATGCGCCCGGGGTCGTTCCCGTGCCAGAAGCCGCGCACATAGTGGCTGCCGGTGAAGCCCTGCTCGCAGGCCGCGGCCAGCTCGTCGGCGGCGCGGCGGTAATGCTCGGCCCCGTCCTCGCCCAGACGCTCGAGCAGCGCGGCGAAACGGCGCGCGCAGCCGCCGAGGAACCAGCCGAGCCACAGGCTCTCGCCCTGAACGGTGTCGAGCCCGTCGTTCCAGTCGCCGCTGCCGAACAGCGGCAGGCCGTGCCGGCCGCGCGGCCGTTCGAGCGCGAGCTCCAGCGCCCGGCGCGCGTGGTCGAGCACCGTGCCCTCGTCGCCCCAGGAGGCGGTCTCGTAGCGGTCGCGCTCGTCGGTGCCGAGCACCGGCGAGGCGAGGTACAGCGCCCGCTCATGGCAGAGCGCCTCGTCGCCGCTGCGCGTAACCGTGTCGCAGAGCGCCCAGACAAGCCACAGCAGATCGTCCGAGCAGCGTGTGCGCAGCCCCTTGTCGCCCTCGGGCAGCGGATGCCACCAGTGCATCACGTCGCCCTCGGCGTACTGGTGGCGGCAGCAGCGCAGGATCTGCTCGCGCGCCAGCGTCGGATCGAGCAGCAACAGATTGACCGCGTCCTGCAGCTGGTCGCGAAAGCCCCAGGCCCCGCCGGCCTGGTACAGGCTGCCGCGCGCCAGCATGCGGCAGGCGATGGCCTGATACGGTCCCCAGGTGTTCATATAGTGGTCGAGCGCCTCCATGCCGGTCGTGATCTCCAGCGCCTCGAGGCGCCGCGTCCAGTGCTGCACCGTTTCACTGAGCGCCGAGAGCGCGAGACTCGCCTCGCAGCAGTCGCGCAGCTCTCCCTCGCTGCCGCAGCCCACAGCCAGCACAGTCGTGTGGGCGCAGCGGATGTGAGCCTCAAGCGCCGCCGGGGCATAGTCGCCGACACACAGCATCGGCCGGTCGCAGCCGCCGAGCACGCGCAGCTTGGGCCAGGGACTCTCGCTGTCGGTATAGACGAACACGCCGTCCTCCACCTGGCAGCTCGCCGCGCCGTGACCGGCGAAGCGCAGCTTCCAGTGCAGCGTCAGCCCCTCGCCGCCCTCGATCATCAGAATGCGGAAATCGCGCTCGGCCGGGATGAAGGCCGTGGTCTTTACGCTGCGTCCACCGAAGTCTTTTTTCCAGACGGCCATGCCCGGCGCGTAGCGCACCGTACAGGCGACGCCGTCGTTGGCCGCGAACAGGCTGCCGAGGGTTTCCAGCCACAGCTGTTCCGCGGTCTCGGTCTGCTCGGGCAGGGGCTGCGGCGCCGTGATCGGCATTTCGCGCGCATTCTGCCACCAGAGAGCGGCCGGGCCGAGCTCGGTGACAACGGCGCTCAGGCGGCCATTGGTCAGCATGTGCTGCCAGGGCGCCGCCGGAAGGCGGCCTCCCGGCTCGAACAGAAAGCTGCGCCCGGCAAAGCGCCAGGGCGGCACCGTGCCGCTTTGGCGCGGCGCGCTGAGGACGGTGCGGGAGAGGGCGGGCAGCAGCTCGTTCTTTTCTCCGATCATCTCAGCGCAGCGGCCCTCCAGCAGCGGCCGCGCGGCGGTCGGCAGGATGTGGACGCCGCCGGATACGCCCAGCAGCGCCTCGAGACCGCGGCGGCCGAGCTCACGCTCCAGCCGGCGGCGCAGCGGCTGGCGGTAGTCGCCGCCCTGGTCGCTGAGATAGACGAGATCGCCGTCGAGCCCCACGCTTTTGAGCAGCAGGAAGCGCCGCAGCAGGGTGTCGACCTCTTTGGCCTCGCCGTCACAGCAGAGGATCGGCAGCTCGCCCGAGATCGCGTAGCGCCACAGCTCGCGCTTCGGCGCGGCACCGAGCGGGGAGAAGGCGCGCATCCGGTATGCCATGGCAAGGCTCTCGCCGATCTCCGAGGCGCTGAGCCCCAGCAGCGTCGCCGCGGCCGAGAGCAGGCAGCCGCGGCCGCGAGAGCCTTCGGTGAGCATCCGCCTGGCCCCACTGAGAGCCTCGTCGCGGCTCAGCCCCAGGCAGAGCGCGATGGACAGCGCAGCCTCGCCGCGGCTGTCGAGCGCGATTGCCCCTTCGGCTGTGACCAGCGGGTGTCCGAGCTGGCCGAGACCGCCGCGCTCATCGGCCGAGAAGATCATCGGCGATGACGGCAGCAGGCAGAGCCAGCGCTCGCCGAGCGTGCCCCGCCGCAGGCGGCGGAGCAGCAGCGCCCCCTCGGCCTCCTCGGCCCACAGACCGAGCCGCCAGAAGGCCGGATGGGCGCGGTAGTCCTCGGCGCGCGCCAGCACGGGCCGCAGCTTCAGGCGTACCGACACCTTGCCGCCGCACTCGCCGCGCAGGCGCAGCTGCCGCAGCTCGCCCCACTCGCCGGGGGCGACGGTGAGCGTGAGGCGCGCCGTGTCGTTCTCGTAGTCGGCGCTGTCCTCGCTGAGCGTCCAGCGCTCGGGCACAAAGCCGTCGCCGTCCAGCCACAGCCCGACCGAGCCGTCATAGGGCAGCAGCCCTGGCAGCGAGCCCTCGCAGCGCCCGTCGGCGAAGGCCAGCAGGTGGTACGAGCCGTTGGAGAGCGCGGTCAGCCCCATCTCACCGCGCTTGCCCTGCCGTGACCAGTGTCCGGCCGGCAGACGCTCCGCGCGCTCGCGCGCCGGGCGGAGTTCCCGGCGCAGCACCGTCGCGTCGCCGAGCTGTTCCTCGAGCAGCAGGGCGTGCGCGGCCATCTCACCCGATGAGAAAAAGCGGCGGACGATGCTGCCCCGGCACAGGGCGTTGGCGGCGGCCAGCAGGCTCATGCCCGCGTGGTGGGCCATCGTGCACTGCACCTTCTCGCCCTTGGGATCGCGGCAGCGCCCGGGGGTAAAGTCCAGCGCCTCCCAGAAACCCCAGCGGCCCAGCGCCCCAAAGCGCTCGAAGCGCTTCAGATCGCGCACGGCCGCCTCGGGCTGCACACACAGGGCCAGAAAGGCCGCGTAGGGGGCGAACACCAGCTCGTTTTCCACGCCGCGCTGCAGCGCCAGCTCCGGCACGCCGTGGGCGCGGTAGCGGTAGACCATGTCCCGGTCCAGCGAAAACCACGCGCTCTCGCTGACGCCCCAGGGCTTGTCAAGCCCGCCCCAGCGCTTCTGGGCGTACACGCAAAAGCGCGCGCTCTCGTGCAGCAGGCTGCCCGGGGGCAGCGGCAGGAACAGGAAGGGCATCAGGTATTCAAACATGCTGCCGCTCCAGCTCGCGAGCCCGCGGAAGCCGTCCTTTTGCAGCTGCGCGCGGCTCAGCTGCCGCCAGTGTTTGATGGGCACGTCGCCCCTGGCGATCGCGAGGAAGCTGGTCAGCATGCACTCGCTGGCCATCAGATCGTACCAGCCGCCGCTGCCGCGCCCCTCGGCGGTGTCGTAGCAGATATAGAAGAGACCGCGTTTTTTGTCATAGAGCGGGGCAAAGTCCATCGCACGGAGGATCGCGTCGAGCCGCGCGGCGGTCTCGCCGTCGCCCTGTTCGGTGAGAAAGACGCGCGCGGTCAGCAGCCCCGCATACAGATTGCCGCTGTCCACGGTGGAGACCGTCGGCGGGTGCAGCGGCAGCAGCGTGCGCGTGTCGTACCAGTTGTAGAGATGGCCGAGCGCCTTCGGCAGGCGCTCGAGCGTATCGGTCAGACGGCGCAGGCAGTCCACGGCCTGCGCGCTCGGGATCAGACCGAGGTCACAGGCCGCCGCGGCCGAGGCCGCAAAGAGACCGATGTTCGTCGGTGATGTGCGGTGGGCCGGCCCCTTGGGCGGCTGCACCTGCACGTTGTCGGGCGGCAGATAATTGTCCTCTTCGGTGACAAAGGTGGAAAAATACCGCCAGGTGTCGCCCGCCCGGTCAGAAAGCCATTCGCGGTGTGCCTCACTGAGATGCTGCTCCTTGTGCGAGGGCAGGGCCAGGGCCATCGCCGCCGCCGGGGACAGCAGCCACATCAGGCCCGCGGCCTTGCCGAGGATACCCTCGCTGAGACAGAGGCACAGAAGGCCGGTCAGCAGCGCGAACCACATCGAACGCCCGTAGCTCACGAGACGGCCGCCGCGGCGCTCGCTCTGGGCCGCGGTCTCCCACTCGAGCAGCTTTTTATGGCTCACGCACATGCGCCAGAGACTCGTTCCGATGGCCGAGGCGCAGACCCAGGCCTCCCAGGGCAGCAGCCACAGCCGCATGAAGCTCTGCACGATGGCGCCGCCGACGCCGGTCAGCAGCCGTGCCCAGCGGCGCAGACGGGGCAGCTGCCGCCGCCCTCCGGCGCTCTCGGCCAGCGAGAGCAGCAGCTGCCCTGTGAGCGCGAGCACCGCGGCCCAGGCCGCCAGATCGAGCCCCGCCCAGGGCAGCAGAAAGCCCAGCACGATGGCGAGCAGCGTCATCGGCATCAGCAGCGAGCGGCGCAGCGAATCGAACAGCCGCCAGCGGTCGATGTCGCGCAGCCTGCTCTCGCCGAGCCAGGGGAGATTCTGCCAGTCGCCGCGCACCCAGCGGTGCAGCCGCCGGAAGTAGGCCAGCGGTTGGGCCGGGAAGCGGTCGGCAAACTCCACATCGCCCACAAGGCCGCCGCGCAGATAGGCGCCCTCGATCGCGTCGTGCGAGAGGATCCAGCCCTCTTTCAGCTTGCCGCAGCAGCGCAGCAGCGCGTGGGCGTCGATCAGGCCCTTGCCCGAAAAGCCGCCCGAGGCAAAGGCGTTCATCAGATTCTCGCCGCAGAGCGCCCCGTAGGGGTCGCTGCCGCCGGGGCCGGCGAAGATCAGGGCAAAATCGGTCTCGCTGGCCGAGGCGAGCGTTGTGGCCATGCGCGGATGCAGCAGCGCAAAGCCGCGGCGGACCACGCCATTCTCCTCATCCACGACCGGGCGGTTGAGCGGGTGCAGCATCGTGCCGATCAGCTCCTGGATCGCGCAGGGATAGACCTGCGTGTCGCTGTCGAGCGTCAGAATATAGTTCGTCCCGGCGAGAGATACGCGGTCGCCGGTGACAATGAGCGCCCCCTCCTCGCCGCACAGCAGCCGGGCGAGCGCCAGCAGCGCGCCGCGCTTGCGCTCGCTGCCTGACCAGCGCTCGCCGTCAAAGACGCGCGCGCGACTCAGCAGATAAAAGCCGCCGCCATAGCGGCGGTTCAAGTCTTCAATGGCGGCGCGGGCCGGAGCGAGCAGGCGCTCGTCGTTTTCGTCCGTCTCGCTGTCGCTCGCCGGCAGGTCGATCAGCAGGCCGAAGAGCAGCTGCTTCCCGGCGCCGCGGTGGCTGAGGGCGAGCTCCTCCAACCGCCGGGCGAGCTTTTCCCCGCTGTGCTCGTCGGTCAGCAGGGCCGAGATCACACAGATCGTCTTTCCCTCCGCGGGGATGCCGTCGCTCAGATCGAGGCGCGGCAGGCGGCGCGGCGGGATCAGGCGCAGCATCAACGCGTCGATCGCGCGCTTGACGAGCTCCGACACCGGCAGCACCAGCAGCAGTGCCAGGGGCGAGCGCTCGAGCGAGAGCGCCAGCAGCAGGCTGAAAAACAGCGTCAGCAGGAGATTGAGGCCGATGTAGAGCCCGCTGCCCGTTTCCTTCCCGTCAAAGAGCAGCGCCCCGAGCGTCACATGCTCCTTCTGCGCGCGCTCCACCAGCTCGCGGGCGCAGCTGCCCTCTTCCCGGCCCTCTTTGAGCGCAATGCTCTCGAGCCGCGCGAGATACTGCTCGCGGCTTGTCTCGTCCATGCGCGTGAAGGTCTCGTCCGCCGAAAAGATCGCTGCGATCGGGTCGGCCCGGCGCAGCAGGGCGGTCATGTCCGCGGTGTTCAGCCAGCGCAGTACGGCAAACAGCGCGCCGAAGGCCTCGGCCGGGGCCTCGAGCTCCGAGGCGCCGAGCAGCTCCTCGCTCAGCCGCCGCAGCTCCGCGAGCACCGCGGCGCGCAGCGCGGCCGGGAACAGCAGCAGCTCGTGGCGCGTCAGCAGCGTGACCGACTGAAAGCCCAGGAGAAAGCGCTCGCAGCGTGTCTCGTCGGCGCTGCCCCGCCCCGCGCGCAGCAGGGCGCGGGCGAGCTCGCCGAGCAGGATGTCGGCCCCGTGGCTCTGGAGGCGTCTGGCCTTCTCCAGCGCGCCGAGAGCCGAGCGGTAGTCGCGCTGCACCATGTACCAGTTGTCCAGCAGCCAGGCGCAGCCGGCGGGCGGCGACGGCAGGGTGCCGTAGCGCCGCTCGAGCAGCTCGTGGCAGCGGCGCAGCGCGGCATAGTCGCGCTTGAGCGCCGCGGCCATCGCGCGGCCCGCGCACACGCCGTCCGGCCGCAGGAGCTTGGCCTGCGCGGCCGCGTAGGCGGACAGCTTCTCGTTCTCGATATACATCCCGGAATCCATGATCTCCATCGTATCCGTCTCCTTTTATGCGGGGAAATGTGAGTAGCTTTCCCGCATTTTACCAAAGTATGCGATTGGGAGCTGTGGAGGCTGGAAACAGGGAATATGAACTGAACAGGGAAACCTTTGTATTGATGATACCGTCAACTTCTTCTTGAGTAAACGATGATTAATACGCCTTCGGCATCTGACGGCAAATCATTCGCCATATCTGCGTTACAAAAACTTGAAATACACAAAGTATTCCTGCGTTTTTGTGCCTTGATCTGACGAAGATTTCCTCGTCAGCTGCTCTCGCCGCATTTAATCATCGTTTACT
>CACXDT010000004.1 GCA_902766405.1 Oscillospiraceae bacterium | reverse complement strand
CTTTTCGCTTCCTTGCTCCCTCGTTTGCCCTGTCCTTCAGGGCTTATCTTTCGTTTTTTTCAGGACATTTTCAAAAATGCTTGACAGGTTTTTGCTGAATTTTTAACGCCGCCAGACTTTGCCTGTCCGCGCGGGAAAATGGCAAGGCTGCAAATCGCCGTGTTCCCGGTAAACGCAGTTCCCATACCCGTAGGGGCGGCTATTAGCCGCCCGGCACGGAAATATATAAAATGTCATGGATGTTGGGCGAATTCGTATCATGTATCCCTTGTGCGAACGCGCCCAACATTTTTGATCCCGTCGGATCGTACTGCGCGGGCGGCTGATAGCCGCCCCTACGGTATGACCGGAGTTTACTTGTTTTCCGTGTATTCGTTAAAAGAAGTGAAAAATGATCGGCCAGCCCATGCCTTCCCCTCGAGAGGAAGGTGGCATTCGGCGTCTCCCGCAAGCCGAATGACGGATGAGGTGTCACCCTTGCCGCCTGTACTACGCTAACTCAGAGACAGTAAACCCCACCTCATCCGCCCCAGTTTGCGAACTGGGGCACCTTCTACCCGTGAAGGGCACAATGCCCTCAAGGGGAAGGCATAAGGGTGCCAATGTGACCCGTTCCGGACTTGCACTGTCCGGAACCTTATGGTATAACAGGCATAAAAAACGCAGAATGCTGCGTTGAGGGGTGGCACAGAGATGGCGGAGATCAAGGCAAAGCTGACCGGCAGGGACGCGCGCTTTTTAGAGCGCAGCCTGCACGCGGCCACGTGGAAGGTCGTGCTGTCTGTCGGCCTGCCGCTGGCGCTGTATCAGGGGCTCAATATGCTCTTCACCGTGCTGGACACCATGATGGCCTCGCACATCAGCAAGGAATCGGTCTCGGCGGTGGCCTATCTGTCGCAGCTCAATCTGATCCTGTCCGCCGTGGGCGGCGGTCTGGCTGTGGGCGCGGGGATACAGATCAGCCGCGCCTACGGCGAGGGGGATTTCGCCATGGTGCGAAAGCGCGTCAGCAGCCTGTACGTCATCTGTCTGGCGGTTGGCCTTGCGATGCTGGCGCTGATTCTGCCGTTTACCAACGCGTTTTTGCGTCTCGCCGGGACGCCGGACGCGCTGATCGCCGTCGGCGCGCGCTATTTTATGGTCGAGATGTTGGTAATGGTCATAACGTTCCTCAACAACGTCTATATCGCCGTGGAGCGCTCCCGCGGCAATTCCCAGCGCATCATGGGGCTGAATTTTCTCGTCATTGGGGTCAAGCTCTCGCTGACGGCGTATTTTGTCTATGTGCTGCAGGGCGATCTCGTGATGATCGCCGTGGCCTCGCTGGTGTCGCAGACGGCCATGTTTGCCTTTGCGCTGAAAAACAGCTTTGGCGGCGAGGACAGCGCGTTCAGCTTTTCTCTGGCGGCCGTCACCATGGATGCCGCAACGACAAAACCGATGATCACGCAGTCCGTCCCCGTCATTGCGGAAAAGGCGCTGTTTGCCTTCGGCAAAACCGTGGTCAACGCCATGAGTACGGTCTACGGCCCGACACTTGTGGGCGCGATGGGCGTCTCCAACAATCTGGGCGGGATCACGACCAATCCGCAAAACGGCTTTCAGGATGGGGCTGCCGCGATCATCAGCCAGAATTACGGCGCCGGGAAGTATAAGCGCGTATTGGAAGCCTTCTACGCGGCACTGGCGATCAATGTGGTCATCGGGGCCGTGATTTCCGGTCTGGAGCTGTGGCAGCTTGACTGGCTGGCAAGGCTGTTTGACAGCGGCAGCGCGGATTTTCACCGGGAGATCGTGACTGTGTACCGCTATGAGGCGCTGGGCGCGGTGCCGCTGGGCGTCAACGCCGCGGTGCTGGCGCTGCTGTACGGGCTGGGCAAAACGCGGCTGACGCTGCTGCTCAATTTTGCGAGAGTCTTTGTGTTCCGCATTCCGGTATTCTGGTTTTTGCAGCGCTGTACGCAGCTCGGCGAGGCCAGCGCGGGTGTCGTGATGATGGTCAGCAACACCGCCTCGGGGGTTCTCGCCGCCATCATCGGTCTGTTCGTGATCCGGCAGTTCAGGAAGAATGATCTCCCGCGGCATGAGCACGACGGAGAAGGGATCGAAGTCGGCTGAGCCGCCTCCGGCATAATCTTTATCGTCAGGTCATACTGCCTAAATATCTTGAATTTAAGAATGACTTCCTTGGAACTATGCATAAAATCCGGAGCAGGCACAAAAAAGCTCTTTACTTTAGCTTGGTAGCGTGGTAATATGGTAGCACAAGAAAGCAAGCGCATCGTTTTGTTCTGAGGAGGAGCATAAAATGAAAAAGATTTTGAACATTTCTCTGATACTGCTGCTCGTCGCCGCGCTGCTGTGCGCGGGCAGCCCGGCGGCCTTTGCGGCCGGCAGCACGACCTTTATCATGGGGATCGACGCCGAATACCCCCCGTTCAGCTACATGGACGACAGCGGCGACTACAGCGGCTTTGACGTGGAGGTCTGCCAGGCCGTCTGCGACAAGCTCGGCTGGAAGCTGGAAGTCTTCCCGGTCAACTGGGATAACAAGCTGATCCAGCTCGACGCCAAAGAGTGCGACTGTGTCTGGTCCGGCATGACGATCCTCGACAGCATGAAGGAGGCCGGCTATGTACTCTCCGCCCCCTACTATGACAACACCCAGGTCGTTCTGGTGAAGGCCGGCAGCGGCATCGCCTCTTCGGCCGATCTTGCGGGCAAGGACGTGGCGGTGCAGCTCGGCACCTCGGGCGAGGCGCTGCTCAAGGGCGATCTCAGTGATCTGGCCGCGACCTTCAACCAGCTCGTCACCTGTGACAGCTTCCTCAAATGCTTCACCGAGCTGGACGGCAACGGCGTGGACGCCGTGTTTGTCGACAAGCCCGTGGCCGAAGCCTACGCGGCCAAGAATGAGGGCTTTACGATCATCGACGAGAATCTCGGCGCCGAGCAGTACGGCATCGCCTTCCGCGCAGATGACCAGGAGCTGTGCGACGCCGTCGAGGCCGCCGTGGCCGAGCTGGTCGCTGACGGAACCTATGCCGAAATCGCCGCGAACTACCCCGATATCGTCAATAACCTGCTGTTCCTCAACGGCAGTGAAGCCGCTGACGAGCTGATTGCGAGCGACTGCGTCGAGGCCGCCGAGGCTGTCGACAGCGCCGCCTGAGCCCCTGACCATTGATACATCCCCCGGAAGCGCCTCCGGCGCTTCCGGGATTTCCTGTCTCCGGCAAGGACGGAGAGAAAGAGAGCTTTATGTCGCTGACTGTAATGATCATGAAGATGAGCCAGGGGCTCGGCCGAACCTGCGCCATCTTTTTTCTGACGCTGCTGTTCTCCCTGCCGCTCGGCATGCTGGTGGCGCTGCTGCGCATGAGCAAGAATACGCTTGTCTCCACGCTGACGCGCGCCGTCATCTCGATCCTGCGCGGGACGCCCTTGATGCTGCAGCTGCTGGCCGTCACCTACGGGCCGTACTATCTGTTCCACTGGTCGATCTCGCGCAACAAGCTGATCCCGGTCGTGATCGCGTTTGCGATCAACTACGCGGCCTATTTTGCCGAAATCTACCGCGGCGGCATCGAGTCGATCCCCGCGGGCCAGTACGAGGCCGCGGAGGTGCTGGGCTTTACGCGCGCGCAGACCTTTTTCCGCGTCGTCCTGCCGCAGGTCGTCAAGCGCATCCTGCCGAGTATTACCAATGAGATCGTCACGCTGGTCAAGGACACGTCCATGGCCTTCACGGTCTCGTATCAGGAGATGTTCACGATCGGCAAGGAGATCGCAAACTCCCAGACCAGCTTTTTACCCTTTGTCGTGGCGGGCGTGTTCTACTTCGTTTTCAACGCCGTGGTGGACTACGGCATGGGCGCGCTCGAAAAGCGCCTGAACTACTACCGGTGAGGGGGCGGCGGACATGATCCTTTCGATGAAGAATATCCGGAAATCCTTCGACGGCCTGGGTGTGCTGCGGGATATCTCCTTCCAGGTGGACAAGGGCGAGGTCGTCAGTGTGATCGGCCCCTCGGGCTCGGGAAAGAGCACGCTGCTGCGCTGCGCGACCTTCCTCGAGCGTATTGACAGCGGCGAGATCCGCTATATGGACACCCCGGCCGTCACGACAGACGCGGCCGGAAGGGCCAGCTATGTCTCCCCGGCCGAGCTGCGGCAGATCAAGCGCTATTACGGCCTGGTGTTCCAGCAGTTCAATCTTTTTCCTCATTACACCGTGCTGCGGAACCTGATGGAGGCGCCGGTGATCGTACAAAAGCGGAACAAGGACGAGGTTCGCGCCGAGGCCATGGAGCTGCTGCGCAAGATGGGCCTGCAGGATCGCGGCGACGCCTACCCCTATCAGCTCTCGGGCGGGCAGCAGCAGCGCGTGGCGATTGCCCGCGCGCTCGCCATGAACCCGAGCATCCTCTTTTTCGACGAGCCGACCAGTGCGCTCGACCCCGAGCTCACCGGCGAGGTACTGAAGGTGATCCGCCAGCTGGCCGACGAGCACATGACCATGGTGATCGTGACGCACGAGATGGCCTTCGCCCGCGCGGTCAGCGACCGTGTGATCTTCATGGCCGACGGCCTGATCGTCGAGCAGGGCGATCCCGAGGCCGTGCTGGGCGACCCAAGCCAGGAGCGCACACGGCAATTTTTGAAAAATTATCAGAGATAAAGGACAGAGGTTATGCCTTCTCCTTGAGGACATTGTGCCCTTCACGGGTAGAAGGTGCCCCAGTTCGCAAACCAATGTCGTTAAGATAAAAGAAGTGAAAAATGATCGGCCAGCCCATGCCTTCCCCTCGAGGGGAAGGTGTCATCCAGCGTCTCCCGCAAGCTGGATGACGG
>CACXDT010000003.1 GCA_902766405.1 Oscillospiraceae bacterium | reverse complement strand
TCCCCCGCCGGGGGAATCTTCCCCTCGCGCTCCATAAGCTGCTCTATGGTCTTTTTCTTACCTGTTCTTGGGTTTGTCTACAGTTTGTACGGCTCCTCCGCAGCAAATGCGGAGGAGCCGTTCGTAGTCTGTTCATACGATTCGCCAATAGGATGCTTCAAAAGACTCCTGAGGCAGAATGGTGTCAGACGAGGAAGCGACCGCAGAGAATACTTCGTGTAATGTCAAGGTCGCTGACGAAGTATGGCGCAATTCCGGCCAGGAAGAATGGAAGCATTCCATGGAAGAATAGGATCCGTTGCGGTTGCCGCTTACCCCAGCGTGATCGCCTGTGTCCAGTAGTCCTGGCCGTATAGGTCGGTGAAGCGGCAGAGGATCATGGTTCCGCCGTCGCCGAGGTAGGTGTCGCTGACTGTGAGTTCACCGTCGACGGTCAGCGCGTCGCCCAGCAGGTAGCTGTCCTGATAGCTGCCGTCGTAGCTGTAGTAGTCGCAGAGGAAGTCCAGCGTGTCGCCGTTGGTAAGCTCGATCAGGCCGCGGGCCACGGTGTCGGTCTCGCCGCCGGCATAGACCGGGCGGGCGCCGGCCACAGTGCCCTGGGGCTGCTCGTCGGTGAACAGCAGCACCAGATCGACGCGCTGCTGCGAGAAGCTGGCCGTCGTGCCGTCGTCATAGGTGCGCGTGCCGGTCAGATAGGCCGGGACATGGCCGCTGATCGTGTAGTGGCCGTCGTCGACAACCGTGGAGTCGTGATAGTAGGCCACGGGCCAGCCGTTGATCGAGATCCAGGTGCCGCTGACATCGGGCACCAGCGCGCCGGTTTCGTCAAACGTGAAGCTGTTGTCGAGCCCCAGATCGACGAAGCCCTCGCCGTCGTCATAGAACAGATTGACATCGACCTCGCGCACCAGGGACCACTGCTTGTCACTCAATGAGAGCGAGGGGAGCCCCTCGCTGTTTTCAGCCCACAGCAGGGCCGTAGCGTCGAAGCGGTTGGCGGCGATATAGGCGGCATCCCGCTGAAGGTCGGCGTGGGAGCGGCCGGAGAAGAAGCTTGCGCTGCCGCCGCCCAGCAGGTCGCTGAGGTCGCCCGAGCCCAGCAGCCCGGAGAGCAGGCCGGCGATATCGTCCTCGGAATACGAGGAGCTGTACGACGAGCCGCCGGACAGGCTGCCAAACAGCGAGCTCAGCGGATCGGTGCCGTAGCTGCCGTGGGACGAGGCCTGGCCCGAGAGCTCCATGCTGGCAAACTCGCGGATCGCGCCGCTGAAGTCTGCGTCGAGGCCGAGAGCATTGTAGGTCGCGATCGCCGTGTCGACGCTGGACATCTTGCGCAGCGGGAAGTAGACCGAGAGACCGTAGGCGTTCGTCATCGAGGCCGAGGTGCGGTTATATTTGACCGCGCTGAGCAGCACGTTCACGAGCTTTTTGCCGGAGTCGCTGCCGATGCGCTGGGCAAAGTCGACGAAGTCGACCTGGTCGATCCGCGTGGAGGCGGCGAACTCGCGCGCGCACGAGCGGGCCGTCGAGACCGTCATATAGTCGCCGGTGGCGATGGATTCGCGCAGCTCCTGCGAGAAGCTGGCGAAGTCCTTCGGCAGCGTGCCCTCTAACTCGGCCAGATCCACAAGTGAGAGCGTCGTGGCCTGCCCGCGGCACGAGGTGGCGCAGGCGTTGACGAAGTCGTCGATGATCTGCTTGCCAAGTGTGGTCGTCGACATCGCGGTGTTGCGCGACAGGCTTGTCAGCCAGTCGGTGTAGTACCAGCCGATGCCGGGCTCGGTCTCCTCCGAGGCGATCATATAGTCGGCGTATTTTGTCAGCATCGTGGCGTTTTCGACTGTTGCCATCAGGCAGGCGTCAAAACCGATGAAATCATAGTAGAGGTCGCCGGCGGCCAGGGCCTTGTCCAGCGAGGCCAGGCTCATCGCGCCGCTACGGGCGTTTTTCTCATCGTAGCCGTAGCCCGACAGACTGCCGCCGCCGTGATCCCAGAGGATCAGCGCGTAGCGGTCGGCCGGGAAGTTCTTCGCGCCGTAGCGGATAAACGAGGCAAGGGTGTTCGGATCGGTCATCGCGCCGGTGCCGGCGTTCTTTTCGAGCACCGAAAGGCCGCCGCTTTTGACCTGGTAGATCTGGTTGACACTCGACGAGATGATGTTGTTCTGCCACTGCTTCGCCCCGCCGGTATATACGATCACGTTGACCTTGTCGCTGATCTCTGCCTTCGTCATCTCCAGCAGGTCGCGGGTCGCCATGGCGCTGCGGCTCTCAAGGTCGGCGCCGCACATGTACACCAGCAGCGTCACGGTGTCGCTGCCGTCCCCCTTGAGTACCGTGTAGCGCTCGCGCGCCTCGGGGGCGACCCTGGCATTGAGGATGCCGGTGTTGGCGTTCGTGCTCCAGCCGTTGGAGACTGAGGGGGAGCTGTAGCTGCTATAGGGCGAACCTGTCATGCTCTCCAGCAGCTCGCTGAGCGAGGGCGCGGCGCTGGTTGAGCCGGACGAGGAGCCGGAGGAGCTGCCCGATCCGCTGTAGCTGTACAGGCCGTCAGAATGGAACAGATCCACGGCCGAACCGAAGAGGTCGTCCGCCGAGCTGTTGCCCTGATAGCTGGAGCTCGGGTTATCGTTTTCGGTATACGAGTACGAGGGCTCAGTATAGCCACCGTTGTCGTCGCCCAACAGGCCGTTCAGCACGCCGCCGCCACCGCCCATCAGCAACAGCAGCAGCACGGCGATCAGCCCGCCGCCACCGCGCCGGCGTCCGCCGCCGCGGTTTCCGCCGCGATGGCCGCCAGGCATTCCGCCGCCGGAGGGGGAGGGGTTGCCGCCCGCGCGCCCAAAAGGGTTGCTGCCGGAGCCGACCGGCCCGCTGCCCAGTCCTTCGCCGCGGCGGTGCACGCCGTGGCCGCCGCCGGTGACGTTTTTATCCCGACCCAGAGGTCGATTGTTATTTGGCATGGTTCATATCTCCTTGTTCTCTTCCAGGTGAAAGAACTGTTTTCCGATGTGGCAGTAGCCGCCGGGGTTCTTGTCTAGATAGTTCTGGTGGTAATCCTCCGCCGGATAGAAGTTTTGCAGCGGCAGCACCTCCACGGCCAGCGGCCGGCCTAACTTCTCGGCCTCAGCCCGTACGCGTGCTTGAATCTCGGGCAGCTGGCTTTCGTCGGTGTAATAGATGCCAGTGCGGTACTGGATCCCGGCGTCGCCGCCCTGTTTGTTGACGGAGAGCGGGTCGATCACGAGAAAATACCGATCCAGCAGCGCGGTGAGGGGCAGGATGTGCTCGTCATAGACGACGCGGACGGCCTCGGCGTGGCCGCTGTCGGCGCAGACCTCCTGATAGCTGGGGTTGGCGGTGGGGCCGTTCAGGTAGCCGACCTCCGTCTCGACAACGCCGGAGAACTGGTCGAAGAACTTCTGGCAGCCCCAGAAGCAGCCTCCGGCGAGGTATACGGTTTTCATAGGGGATTCCTCCTTGCTGTGTATGGCGCAGTTTATGCCATTGCGAAACGCTGGTTTCGCAATGGGAAACTCGCGCTTATGGCATGCGGCGATGCGAAATACGCCGCATTTGGTCGGCGCGAGGCCTCGCTAAGTTCGGCTTAGTGTATTTTTGAAGCGTACCCGCAGGGCAAGCTGCTAAGCTGCCTCAAAAACGGATTATCATTCCCTCCGGGGCGTTTAACTAAGCCTGCCTGCTATTTTCGCATAGCTGAAGGTGAATTGTGCGATGCTGTCCTTACTGACTGATAGGAAGCCGGTCTTCCCGCAGCAGGCGGAGCATGATGTCAGCAATGGCCGGATCAAACTGTTTGCCCTTGTTTGCCTCGATCTCCTGCATGATCGTCTCGGTCGTAAGCTTTTTCCTGTAAACGCGGTTGGTGTTCATGGCGTCAAAGGAGTCTGCAACACAGATCATGCGCGCAATCAGCGGGATATCCTCTCCGGCCAGCCCCTCGGGATAGCCGCGTCCGTCGTAGCGCTCGTGGTGGTAGCGCGCACCCTCGCCCACGTTCTCCAGACTCTTGAAGTGGCTGAGGATCTCGCCGCCGCGCACGGTGTGCGACTTGATGATCTGAAATTCCTCGTCCGTCAGCTTGCCGGGCTTGCCCAGAATGTTGTCGGGCACGCCGATCTTGCCGCAGTCGTGCAGCAGCGCAATATAATAGATGCGGTCAAGCTCCTCACCCTCGTAGCCCATTTCGCTGGCGATGGCCCTCGTGTACTGTGCCACGCGTTTGGAATGGCCGTTGGTGTAAGGATCCTTGGCGTCGATAAAGCTGATAAAGGTTTCGATGGATTCGTTGATGATCTTGTTGTCCTGCTCGTGGCGCAGGGCGTATTTGCGGATCTGGTACCAGGTGATCACAGAGATGATCAGCACGACCGCCCAGACCGCAAAGCCCAGCATGGAGATCCAGAACAGCGGCTCGTTGAAAATCACCCGGTGGAAGCTGTATTCCAGATCCAGTGCGGAATCTTCCACGCTCTTGTCAATGGCGACATAGAGGATCAGGCCCGGGGTCGTTCCCTCATAGGGCTCGATGGGAACCTCCAGGGCGTTCGCGCTGGTGCTGGGGGTATAAACCAGGTAGTCCCCGGGCTTCATGGCGATCAGGGTGTCACCGTCCACGGTCACGGTCTGCGGTGCGTCCCCGCTGGGGGTGAAGTCGCGCAGATCGGGCACAGAAGAGACCAGCTCCCCGCCGTCGACCTTCTGGTGGATTTCCAGCGCACCGTTCCACGCCGAGGACAGATAGACCTCCTGCCGGAAGGTCAGTGTGAAAATGAAGTCGGATACCGCGTCTCCCGTGTTGTTGTACACGGTAAAGTCGTAAGTATAGGCCTGGTAATTCGGATCCTCCAGACCTTCGTTGTTGAAATCAAAAACCTTTGTCCAGGTGCTGGCGCGGGCGGAAGCGCTGACCGAGACAAGGTTATCGGCCTCTTCCGTTGTAAAGAGCGCCGGCCCTTCGACAGTTTCGTGGTGCCGCACCCGGTTGTATGCGTTCGTTTTGACCACGCTCAATATAAGCACCGCGAGGATCAGCAAAAATGACAGGGAAAAGCTCCATAGGATTCGTTTCTTGTTTTTCATGGCATTCTTTCCTTTTTAATCTCATGGTCTCGACAGTAGAAAAGCTGTCTCCGCGTGGCGCGGAAGATGTCACTCGGAAAGATCGATCCAATATCTCTCCAGACAGACGCCCTCATCCGGCTCATATACGGTAGATTCGTAAATGCCGCCGTTTTTCAGGATGGTTCTTTTACTGCCCTCATTGCCGCTGATACAGGTAATCAGTACTTTTTCAATGCCCAGCTCCCTGCATTTCGGCAGAGCCATTTTGAGCATCAGCGCCGCATATCCCCTGCGGCGTTCACTCGGCGCAACAGAGTAACCGATATGTCCGCCATACTTTTCCAGATACGGATTGAGATAATGCCTGATTTGAAGCATTCCGACAATTTTCCGGTCTTCTTCTCTTACAAGCATATACTGTGTTGCCCGAACAAGACCCTGTGGAACGGTATGGGGATTTTTACAACTGTTTGAATGGTTGACCCAATCCTGCGGATTTTCGCATCTTCTGAGCGCCCCCGTACCGTCCATGGAATCGCCGCACTCGAGAAACTCTTTTCGATATGCTCGAATCTGCTGATTATATTCTATTGTGGGCTCGATGAACAGCATGATCGACAGTCTCCTCAATACAGTCTTGTTGCAGTTATAAGCTTTCACGGGTGAGTTTCACAACGGATTCTACATGGCACGAGGAAATGAAACTACTAAATCATACCTGCGCCGGTAAGCGGGAACTTGTCCACTGACCGCTGCCTGTTCGCAATTTTGTGTCCAGGAACATATCAACGTTTTGCCT
>CACXDT010000002.1 GCA_902766405.1 Oscillospiraceae bacterium | reverse complement strand
TACTTTGTGTATTTCAAGAAAAAGTGACGAAATCAGGGCACAAATTTTCCAGGAGGCGCCGAAGGCGGATTGTGCGGTGTTGCCTTAGTCGATATGGATGATCGGCTTTTGCAGATCTGCCGGCGTGACGGCGGGATTGTGGTAGTGCTCGCGCTTATCGGTGATGCTGCCGATTGAGATCGCCTTCTGCGGGCAGAACTGCAGGCAGCCGAGACACTGCACGCAGTTCGTGCCGATCTGCGCCCGACCGTTGACGATGCGGATATTCTCGCGCGGGCAGAGCCGCTCGCAGGTGCCGCAGCCGATGCAGGCGCCGCTGACGGTAAACTGCGCGGCCTTCTTCGCGGCGATCACCGACCAGGCCCTGTTCTCGGCGGCGTTGAGCACATTGCGGCCAGGGCGTCCCTCGCTGCGCTTGCCGGCGAGCACGTCGGCGGCGATACGCGCGGCGTTTTGCTCCTGCATATCCTGCGCCTTCTCGACGGAGACCGGCGGCACCATCAGCGTGTGCGGGAACAGCCAGATGCAGCTGCAGTGGTGGTGCGTAGTCGCCCAGTAGTCCAGCCGGACGAGCTTATCCAGATCGTTGAGACCGACGCCAGCATAGCTGGCCGACTGGCTGACGGCAAAGGTATAGGCGTACGGGCTGATGTCGATGCCCCTGGCATGCTTCAGCACGTCTTCAGGCACGCCGCCGCCGTAGCAGGGGAAGACAAAGCCGACGCGCTGGTAGGCGCGCGCATCGGTCACAACCGGGGTCTTGCGGATGCTGACAACGTCCGTGTCGCCGAGGTGGCGCGCAATGCGCCGCGCGAGGTCAAAGCAGTTGCCGGTGCCGGAAAAATAGAAGATCACATTGCTGCTCATGCTGAATTCTCCTTTTCATTACTTGATATACAGAACGAATGAAACGTAGGGGACGGCCTCCGGACGTCCCGGCGGTAAACCACTCGAATAGCAACCGCTTTCGGCGCGTCCGCAGCGGGCTGTCGAGGACGCCAGCCCCCACACGAGGACGCCAGCCCCTACGAAAACATGAAGTTTAAGCTGTTCTCGTCCGGCAGGGGTGCTGCCTCGCTACGCTCGGGTCGCGGAAGCGCCCGCGCGGTACAGGCCCTGTCATACGGATTTGCCCGGGCGGAGAGCAAATGCCGTCCGATGGCTGCCGGGCGCTTCGTGAAGCGCCCCTACGGGATTTAAATGACCTGGAACAGATAGAATTTCAGATAGTCGGTCTCGGGTACGTTCCACAAAATGGGATGGTCCGGGGCCTGTTGGCGCGCCTCGATCTGCTTGAGCTCCACGCCCGCGTCCAGCGCGGCGGCGCGCAGCATGGTCACAAAGCGCTCGGACGGCATGAAGTGGCTGCACGAGGCCGTGGCGAAGTAGCCGCCGCGCGGCAGCAGCTGCAGCGCGCGCAGGTTGATCTCCTTATATCCCCGCTCGGCCCGGTCGGCGGTTTTGCGCGACTTGGTGAAAGCCGGCGGGTCGAGGATGATAAAGTCATAGGGCTTGCCGCCCTGCGCCTGCAGCTGCGGCAGCAGCTCGAACACATCGGCCGTGATAAAGTCCATCCGCTCCGCGAGAGCGTTGCGCACGGCGTTGGCGCGGGCCATCTCGATGGCCGAGGCTGACACATCGACAGCCGTGACGTGCTCCGCGCCGCCCTTGGCGGCGTTGAGCGCAAAGGAGCCCGTATGCGTAAAGCAATCGAGCACGCGCCGCCCCGCCGCAAGCTTTGCGACCGCGCGCCGATTGTATTTCTGGTCAAGGAAAAAGCCGGTTTTCTGGCCGTTTTCCACATCGACCGCATAGAAGATGCCGTTTTCACAGATTTCCGTGCGCGGCTCCCCTTCGCCGCAGTACCAGCCCTTGCCCTGCTCGAGCCCCTCGAGCGCGCGGATGGCGACATCGTTGCGCTCGTAGATACCGCGGATCGTCTGGCCGTCTGCGCGCAGCAGTTCCAGCAGCTGCGGGAAAATCTCGTCCTTGCGCTGCTCGATGCCGAGCGAGAGCGTCTGCGCCACTAAAATATCATGAAAGCGGTCGACCGTCAGCCCCGGGAAGCCGTCGGCCTCGCCGAAAATCAGGCGGCAGGCCGAGACATCCGCGCCCATGACGCACTTGCGGTAGTCCCAGGCGTACTGCAGCCTGCGCCGCCAGAAGGCCGCGTCAAAGCGGTCGTTGGCGTTGCGCGAGAGCAGGCGGATGCGGATCTTGCTGTTCCGGCTCAAAAAGCCGGTGCCGAGGTACTTGCCCTTTTCGCTGACGGCGTCGACCAGCGCGCCGTTCGGGCAGTCCTCCGCCGCAACGATCTCGCCCTCGTAGATCCAGGGGTGGCCGCTCTCGACCCAGCGCGTGCCCTTGGCTGAGACGGTATAGCGCGGATAGCTTCTTTCTGACTTCATGTGGTATCTCCCCGGTTGTATTGTTTGCTTTATTGTATCACAAGCCCCGCCGCGCCACAAGCACCCGCGGCAAAAAATGAAAAAAGCGCCATGCGTAAAAAATCATTATCTGCACAAGCTATGACCGAGGTGATAAAATATGAGTCCCAAAGAATTGCTCTATGTCGACGACGCGCTCGGCCATGCCCAGTTTATGGAGATCCAGTGCCGCGAGGCCGTCAGCCAGCTGCAGGATCCCGCGCTCAAGGAGCAGGCCCAGATCCTGGTCCGCAACAACCACCGCCTGTTCCAGCAGTTCTTCAACTTGGTTTAAGGAGGCAGCACGATGACTGACAAGGAAATCATGGAGAACATTCTCCTCACGACGAAGGGCGTGTGCGACCTGTATATGCACGGCACGATCGAGTCGGCGACGCCTGAGGTTCACCAGGTCTTCTCCGGCGCGCTGAACGAGGCGCTCGGCATGCAGGACTGCATTTACAAGCAGATGCAGAGCCGCGGCTGGTACCCCAGCGAGCAGTCCGAGCCGCAGAAGATCCAGCAGGTCAAGCAGAAGTATTCGGTTAACGCGTAAAACCACACTCTTCTCGCCGCAACCGACTCTCCCCCGCCCGCAGGCTTGGGGAGAGTCGTGCTTTATACTAATACCTAATAGACTAATAGAAATCTTTAAAGTCTTTCGGCCAGAATTGCGCCATACCGCGTTGCCTTCCTTGACCATATATCTCCATTATGCTCTTCGGAAGGCGCCTTGTCTGGCACAATTCTGACTCGAAATCTTTTTATAGCTTCTTATCAGGTATTAGTATTACTCTTGTCCGTGCGTCTCTGCGCTGCACGCAAAACGGCTATGTCGGCATCAAACCGACATAGCCGTTTTTCATTTTTCGTTTTACGGATTGTTCTCAATACGCTCACGAAAATCCGTACGCATGCTCTAATTTCCGGGTAAATCCGGAGAAGGCCAATTAACCCTCGATGCTCAGGATCTGCTGGGTCTTCAGGCCGGTCGCGGAGAAGGTCGCATAGTCCAGCGTCGTGAGAGCCGTGGCTTCGGGATACTTCTCCTGCACCGCCTTGAGGAGGCTCTCCTGCAGGCCGGCGTCGACGAACTGGCGTGCATAGCCGGTGTCATAGACGTTCAGGAACCAAGGCGAGGTCACGACAAAGCGGGTCGGCACGATCTGGTAGAAGTTCATCGGAGAATTGCAGAGGTACTGATACAGCGCCTCGTCGTCCATCGCCGCAAGCTGGGCCGTGGTGTCCAGGGTTTCAAAATAATAGTGCGCCTTGGCGACATAGACGGGGATCTCCTCCTCGCTCAGCTCCGCAAAGCGGATGGGCTTGTAGGTGCCGGTGATCTCCACGCCGTAGCTCATGAAGTAGCTGGGAAGTACGGGCGCCGCCTCGGAGCAGATGTCGCCGACACGGATCTGCCGCGTCCAGTACAGGTCTACCGAGGGGTTGACGTTCATGTTGTTGAGCTTGGCGGTGTTGGTCTCGCTCGAACCGAAGAGCGTCATGTCCGCCGGGTCCAGCACATATTCCACGCTGCCGATCGTGGGGACATTGTTGTAGGAGGTCGCGATCTGGTACATCTCGCGGTAATTGCCCTCAGCGCCCTTGAGATAGTCAAGGATCAGCTCTTTTTTGAGCTCGTCCGAAAGCTCAACGTCGCCGAAGTTAATGCCGCCGACGCCGGAGATCGTCGCGGAGGTCACCGCGTCAACGCCGGCTTCCATGTTGTACTC
>CACXDT010000001.1 GCA_902766405.1 Oscillospiraceae bacterium | reverse complement strand
GGCTGTGAAAAAAGTCCATTCCGGCCGTAGGGGCGGCAATACCCCGTAGGGCACGTAGCCTGCCGCCCGTGCGGCTCAATCTATTATATTTGTGAATAAGTTGGGCAATTTCGCACAATGATGCGAATTTGCCAAACATTTTTAAGTGAAATGTGCATTTCTGCGCGCGGGCGGCTAATAGCCGCCCCTACGATAGAACCCCCAATTTCAGACTTATTTCACAGCCCCTAAAAAGTTAGAGGCGTTCCCCCTCTGAACTCCCCCCTTGCGCAAGGCAGGGCTAAACTGTTACGTTTTTATATATGTCAAGGGCATATATAATGAAAGTATTGCTTGACACAACACGGTTTGATTTGTTAAAGTAGAAACAGAAAAGCCGCGATGTTTCCGCCCGCGTTTTTGCGGATCCTTCGGGCGGGTTCGGCAAAGGAGAATGCCCTATGAAAAATAAAATTTCGCAGAAAACAGTGATCATCATTCTGGCTGTGCTGTTTGTTCTGGCCTTGATTTTTGCCTGTGTACAGTTGAGCCGGAGCAGCGCGCTGCGCACACAGCTGCGTGAGGCAGAGGAGACCCTCGCATCAAAAAATGCGGATCTGACCGCGGCATCCGACGAATTGGAGAGTGCGAAGACCTCTCTTTCTGAGGCGAGCACACGGCACGAGGAGAGCGCGGGCGCGCTGAGTGAGAAGGAGGCCGAGCTGACAAAGGCCTTGGATGAGCTCGAGAGCGCAAAGACCGAGCTGGAGAATACAAAGACCGAGCTCGAGAACGCAAAAACTGAGCTGGAGAGCACAAAAGCCGAGCTGGAGAGCGCCATTGCCTCTCTCAGCACCTCGAGTACGGAGTCGGTGGAGACTGCCGGTGCGCAGGGCGAGCAAGAGCATGCGCTGGCCGAGGCAAAGGCTGAGCTTGACAGCGCTGTGGCCGAGCTTGAGACGCTCAACCTGAAACTGCAGGAGACCGAAGAGGCATTAAGCGCAAAAAGCGACGAGCTTGAAGCCGTGAATGCCGAGCTCGCTGCACTCAACCTGAAGCTGCAGGAGACGCAGGAAGCTCTCCATGCGAAGGAGAGCGAGCTCGAAGCCGCGAAGACCGAGCACCAGGCGACAGCGGACACGCTGGCTGAGACGGAAAAGACCCTGGAAGAGACGGAAAAAGCCCTGGCTGAAGCCACCGCCGTTCACGTTCACACCTGGGGCGCATGGGAGACCGATATCATGCCCGGCTGCGAGGCCGAGGGCCGCGAAATCCGCCGCTGCGAGACGGAGCCCTCCGACGAGGAGACGCGTCTGATTCCCGCGCTCGGCCACGACTGGGTTCCCGCGACCTTTACCCAGCCCAAGCATTGTACGCGCTGCGGTGAGATCAGCGGTACGAGCGCGCCCGAGAGCACGTATCCCACGATGGAGGAAGTCAGCGCAATGTCGAGGGACGGCGCCCATGTGCGTATCTCCAACACCGACAAGACTCCTCTGCAGCTGCCGGCCGAGTCGAGCTATCTGAGTGAGCCGTACCGGGCCAAGCTCAGCAACAACATTTACCTCATGCCGATCCCCGAGCTCGGCCACGGCCATCTCGGCATCGTCAACAAGGGAACAGAGGTGGTCGTCGTGGCCAAGCGCAACGGCTACGTATTCTTCGTGACCTACGACGGCAGAATGGGCTGGAACGGCTATCCGCTCGTCGGCTGAACAATGAATCAATTCTCCCCCCGCAACCGGCTCACCGGACGCGGGGGGAGAATCATTTTCTGCTAAAACGGCCAGGTTGGCAGCCATTTCATATATGACGTTGCATTGGCGTTATTAACGATCTTGCCGCTGAGCGCCGGGTAGAAAAAGGCAAACAGCACGATCGAGATGCCGGTCACAGTCAGAACCGCCCAACGGCTGCGGCGGTCATTTTCCAGCAGCAGGGCGAAGACATAGCCGAGGCACAGCGTCAGAAACACCGCGCAGGGGAAATAGTGGTATTCAAAGGTCGTGCGCGTGATGAACATCCACGGCAGCAGCTGCGCCCCATAGGCCACCAGCAGGAAGGCCGCTTTTTTATCCCGGCGCACCGTGGCCGTGAAAAGCAGGACAAACAGGCTGATCAGACCGCCCCAGCACAGCAGCGGGTTGACCCAGGCCCCGAAGCTCGAGCGCGTCCCGTCGTCAAAATACTGGAGATAGTAGAGGATCGGGCGGATGTCCAGCACCCACTGGTACCACTGGGAGGAGTAGGGGTGCTCGGCGTGGACACCGTTGTGATAGGTGAACATGAACACCTGGTTATCCCAGACGAGCTTGAAATAATCCGCGCTGAAGGGCCGGACGCCGGCCGGTGCGGCATAGGGCAGATAGGCCAGCAGATAAATTCCCACCGGCACCAGGACAAAGAACACCAGGCAGAACAGCACGTTCCCGCCAAATTCCCGCCAGAGCCGCTTTGTCTCTCCCGACGGATCACGCTCTCCTTCCCCGGCCGGCTGCCGGGCCCTGACAAAGCGGCCGACCCACCAGCACAGCCACAGCACACCGAGACCCGCCCCGGCATACATGCAGGTCCACTTGCTGGCCGCGCCGAGACCGAAGCTGACGCCGCTGAGCGCGAGCATGCGCCGGTTGCCGGAGGTGAGAAACTCGTACATAAAGAGATACATCAGCAGCGTGAAGAACACGCCATAGGTGTCGATCGTGGCGATGCGGGTATGGGCAAAGTGCATGAAGTCGCTCGCGAGCAGCGCGGCCACACAGGCCGGAACCGTCTTGCCGCCAAAGAGCCGCTTGGCAAAAACCCAGATCAGCGGGATCATCAGCACACCGAGAAAGGTGCCGGAAAAACGCCAGCCGAACGGCGTCATGCCGAAGAGCATAATACCGACGGACAAGATCAGCTTGCCGAGCGGCGGATGGCTCACCTCGTAGGGGTAGACGCCGCGCAGATGCTCCCAGGCCGTGCGGGCGTGGTAGATCTCGTCAAAGTAAGTGGAATTTAAGAAGGTCTGGGCGTCCGGCACCAGCTGCTGCTCGTCGCAGAGCGCTGCGGCCTCCGAGCGGATCGGCAGCAGGGCGCCGTTTTCATCGAACACCGCGACCTCCAGGAGCTCGACGCCGCCGCGGCCGACCAGGCGCAGCCATCTCACCGGTGAGACAGGCGTCACACTCATCTCGACCTCGTTCCATTTGAGAATGGCGATGTGGTTCTGGTCAAAGTCGGCAATTTGAACCCAGTTCTCGCCGTCGGCGGAGATCTGGATGTCATAGCCGCCCATGCCAAGCCCGGAATACAGCAGGATGCGCCCCGGAATGGCCGGTTCAGTAAGCTCGATCACGGCCGGCTCGCCGGAAAGATCCTGCGGCGTCTGCGGCGCGCGGGTATTACCCAGGTTCCAGAAAGCCACCAGCGCATAGACCGCCGTCAGCAGCGCGATGAACAGGCGCTCCCGGCGGTCTGTGCCGCTTTTTTTCTCCGGCAGGCGGCAGGACCAAAGCGGCGGCAGCAGCAGGAAAAACAGCAGGATCGCCAGGGCCAGCAGGATCGGAAACACATAGGATAGCTTCATAAGGGGACCTCGAAATAGGATGTTTACTACATTGAGTATCAGTTAAACTCATTAAGGCCGGATAAGCGGCAAATGGCTTCCCCTGGAGGGGAAGCTGTCGCGGCGCGTGTCACGTCCGCGCCGTGACTGATGAGGTGTCAGCAGTCGTTTTTCTTCTTTGCAACACTGCCGCGGACCACCTCATCCGTCATTCGGCTTGCGACGCAAAGCTAGTCCTTTAGGGCGGGAGTCGCCGAATGCCACCTTCCCCTCAAGGGGAAGGCTTTACCGGCTCAAACCGATATCCATTTTTTACTCTACTTCAGGGCGTCGTGCAATTCTTTGACGCTTGGCAATATCAGATCGGGCTGCCGCTCGGCGGCGGCCGCCATGTCGGCGCTCGTCTCGCCCGAGAGCACCAGCACGCTGACGCTGCCCGCGTTCTGGGCCACGGCGATATCGGTATAGAGCCGGTCACCCACGGCGCAGATCTTGTCGTTGGGGATGCCCGTCATCTTTGAAATAACATCGATCATGTTGCGGTTAGGCTTGCCGATATAGGTGGGCTTGACGCCGCTGGACGCGGTCAGCAGCGCGCAGATGCTGCCGCAGTCGGGCTGCACCTCGTCGTTCGGCATCGGGCAGACCCAGTCAGGGTTGGCCGCGATGAAGGCCGCGCCGCGCCGCAGGAAGTGCACCGCGCGATCCAGCTTCTCATAGACAAGCTCTTTATCAAAGCCCTGCACCACCACGTCGACCGTGTCGCAGTCCGTGTGGCCGTTCTCGTCGTTGACAAGGCGGATGCCGTAGCTCTGCAGTTCGCGGTAGAAGGCTCTTGTTCCGGCGAGATACACGCTCGCGCCGGGGTAGTTCTGGTTGAGGTACAGCCCAGTCGCCATGCCGGAGGTAAAGACGTTCTCGCTCTCGCAGGGGAAGCCGAGGCGGCGCAGGCGTGTGATATAGTCGGTTCCGGCGCGCGAGGAGTTGTTCGTCAGATAGATATATTTCTTTCCGAGCCGCGGCAGATCCTCCATCAGCGCGATCGCGCCGTCGTATACCTCGTCGCCGAGATACAGCGTGCCGTCCATATCGAACAAAAAGAGCTCGCAGGCGCGGAGTTTTTCCAGATTGGTCATCGTGTTTCGTCCTCTCCCCACAGAAGGGCGCACTTGACCGCCTTGTGCCAGCCCTTGAGCTTTTCCTCGCGCTCGCCCTCGGTCATGGCCGGCGAGAAGACGCGGTCGATCGACCAGTTGCGGCGCACATCCTCGCGGCTCTCCCAGAAACCGACGGCCAGGCCCGCGAGATACGCCGCGCCGAGCGCGGTGGTCTCGATGCAGCGGGGGCGCGTGACCTCGACATTGCCGATGTCGGACTGGAACTGCATCAGGAAATCGTTGGCCGAGGCGCCGCCGTCCACCTTGAGCGAGCGGATATGGATGCCGGAGTCCAGCACCATCGAATGGGCCACATCGTAGGTCTGGTAGGCCAGGCTCTCCAGCGTGGCGCGCACCAGGTGGGCGCGCGTGAAGCCGCGCGTCACGCCGACAACGCAGCCGCGGGCCGACTGGCTCCAGTAGGGGGCGCCCATGCCGGTGAAGGCCGGCACCACATAGCCGCCGGCCGTGTCGGGCACGCGCTCGGCATAGTCGATGCTCTCGCTCGCGGCGGTCAACACGCCCAGCGAGTCGCGCAGCCACTGGATCGCCGCGCCGGCGATGAAGATGCTGCCCTCGAGGCAGTACTCCACATGGTCTTCAAAGCCCACGGCGATCGTCGTGCACAGACCGTGCTCGCTCCGGACGATCTCGCGCCCGGTGTTCATCAGCAGGAAGCAGCCCGTGCCGTAGGTGTTTTTCAGCGTGCCGGGCTCGAAGCAGCACTGGCCAAACAGCGCGCACTGCTGGTCACCGGCCGCGCCGCCGATGGCGATCTCGCCGCCGTAGAGCTCAAACTCGGTTTTGCCGTAGACGCAGCTCGAGGGCTTCACCTCAGGCAGAATCGAACGCGGGATATCCAGCATGTCCAGCAGCTCCTGATCCCATTCGAGCGTCTGGATATTAAAGAGCATCGTGCGGCTGGCGTTCGTCACGTCGGTGACGTGCACCCGGCCGCCGGTCAGCTTCCAGATCAGCCAGGTGTCGATCGTACCGAAGAGCAGTTCGCCCGCCTCGGCCCTGGCGCGCGCGCCGGGGACCGTGTCGAGCAGCCACTTGATCTTTGAGCCGGAGTAGTAGGCGTCGGGGATCAGGCCGGTCTTTTCCTGGATCAGCGGGCCATAGCCCTGCTCCTTGAGCTCATCAATGATAGCGCTGGTGCGGCGGCACTGCCAGACAATGGCGTTGGCGATCGGACGGCCGGTGTTTTTGTCCCAGATCACCGTCGTCTCGCGCTGGTTGGTGATGCCGATCGCGGCGATGTCGCTGGCCGTGATGTTCAGCTTTTCCATGGCCGCGCGGCTGACCTCGAGCGTCGTCTCCCAGATCTCCAGCGCGTCGTGTTCGACCCAGCCGGGCCGCGGGAAAATCTGGCGGAATTCCTTGTTCACGAGCGAGCAGATATTGCCGGCATGGTCGAACAGGATGCAACGGGAGCTGGTGGTTCCCTGATCCAGTGCCATGATGTAGGATGACATGGGCGTATTCTCCTTTTTTCTTTTTGATCGAAGTAAAGATAGATGTATTATATCAATTCCCCGATGCAATTACAAGGCGCTTTGACGCAATTTTCCTTTGGTGTCTTGCGTCCGATGGCACGATGGAGTATACTTATTTTAAATATAAAAAAAGACACGAGGTGTTCTCCATGATGTTCGACAGTCTGATCGCGCTTGCGATCGTCACAACGCTGATCTACGGTGTGGCCGTTTCCGGCGCGCCGCTGCTGTCCCTGCTGCTGGTGCTGCTGGGCTCGTTTGTGCTGTACAATATTATTTTCGTGCTGGTGGTTTTCTTCACCGGCGTCTTCCTGCCCGATACCTTTCCGGTGACCAAGGTCAACCGCTGGGCCTATACCTGCGCCGTGCTGGTTGGCCAGTGGCTGAGCGGCTGGTGCGGCGTGAAGCCGCGCTTCACCGGCGAGGAGAAGCTGCCCGAGGGGCGCTTCCTGTACGTGTGCAATCACCGCTCGATCTTCGACCCGCTGACCGTCTTCGGCTGGCTTGGCGCGCACGAGATCAGCTTTGTCGCCAAGCCCTCGCTGTTTCGTTTTCCCCCGATGTCCCACCTGCTGCACGCGGGCGGCCATATGGCCATCGACCGGGATAACGCCCGCGCGGCCATGACGACGATCCAGACGGCCGCCGACTATCTGAAAAACGATATGTGCAGTATCGGCATCTATCCCGAGGGTACGCGCAGCCGCACCGACGAGCTGCTGCCCTTCCGCGCCGGCGCGTTCAAGATCGCACAGAAGGCCCACGTCCCCGTGGTCGTGGCGGCGGTGCGCGGCAGCGGGCAGGCGGTGCGCGGCCTGTTCCTGTGGCGGCGCGTCATGCAGACCGACATTTTAGAGGTCATCGACGCCGACACCGTCAAGGCCATGTCCACCAAGGAGCTCTCCGCGCGCTGCGAGGCGGAGATCCGCGAGAAGCTCAAGGAGGCGCTATGAAGCAGAAGGTCGCCCTTGTCACGGGCTCGTCGCGGGGCATCGGCGCCGCGATCGCCGTGGAGCTCGCCCACGCGGGCTATGCCGTGTGCATCAACTGCATTGAGCGCGTCGATCTGGCCGAGGCACTGGCTGCAAAGCTGCGCGCCGAGGGCTGCACGGCCATGTTCCACCAGGCCGATGTGGCCGACCGCGCGGCGGTTTTTGCCATGGTGCAGCACATTGAGGATACCCTTGGGCCGGTCGATCTTTTGGTCTCGAACGCCGGAATTGCCGAGCAGCGTCAGTTTCAGGACATCGAGCCGGCCTTCTGGCAGCGGCTGTTTGACGTGAACGTCAACGGCGGCTTTCACTGTGCCCAGGCCGTATTGCCGCACATGCTGCACGAGCACGCGGGCTGCATGGTCTTCGTCAGCTCGATCTGGGGCCGGCACGGCGCAAGCTGTGAGGTCGCCTACGCGAGCACCAAGCACGCGATCATCGGCCTTTCGCGCTCGCTGGCCGCGGAGCTGGCCCCCAGCGGCATCCGCGTCAACTGCGTGGCCCCCGGCGTCATCGACACCGATATGGTGCAGGTGCTCGGACAGGAGACGCTCGACGACCTGGCTCGCGACGCGATCCCGATGGGCCGCCTCGGCCGCCCGGAGGAGATCGCGCGCGCCGTCCGCTTCCTGGCCGACGGGGCGAGCTATACGACCGGCCAGGTGCTGATGTGCGACGGCGGCTTTTTCATTTGATAGAGCTGGGACAGGGGGCCGGGACAATGAACCGTCCCCTGTCCCACAAACAGCAGTATTGTGAAAAGATGTCTTGACAAAGTTTGCACCACAGATTATTATTCATAACAGGTGGATAACCACTCTCGTGATTGTTAAAATCGACTGTAGTAAATATACTGACCAATAAACGTTGGAAATAACAACAGATACAATCATTTACATACTACAGTTTTATTTATTACAGGTGGAGCATTACATACCCAATATTCAGAAGAACGCAGCTCCATTCCGTTTCCGCGTCGACGTGAAGATAGTCCCTTTAGGGATTGCGAAATCTCCGCGAAAACTGCATATCTGCTGCGTCCTTTTTCCTTACCGAATCGGGTCCGCTGACGCTTACACTCCGATTCGGTGGGAAACGGGTGTTCGTGTAAGGTCTCCCATACCAGATCGAACGGTCCTTGTCCGAGCATCGGATGGGGACTCTGTTTTTATCTATGAGCAGCTATTCAGTTCCCGCATGGAAAATGAAGAGTACTATTCGACATTTCTTTATGCCATTGTAAACCGTCCCTCTCTGTCTTGGGGAAGCGAGGTGTATCATGAAAAAAAAGAGAATTTCCTGGAGCAACAGATATAAGCTATTTTTTCTGGACAAGCATACAGCCCTGATCACAGCATTCATAAGCATCATGATTCTGCCGGTGAATTATTATTATGGCGCGCGCTCCGGCGGGATCGACCCTGCCGGCGTATATGACCTGCTGATGCGGCTCGTACTTGTCGGCACCCTGCTATACTCGCTGAGAACGCACAAGCTGTTTTTAATGCAGGCAGCTACGGTGGGGCTTCTGTTTTGCATGCTTTGCTCCCAGTCACAGTATTCGCTGGGAAAGCTGGCCGGTCTGGATTCGGAAACCTATATCACGATGGGGCTCCAGGGTTTTATCTTTTTGGCGGGGGAAAGGATGATCCTGTTTATCCAGTCCTTTATCTGCGTCAGTCATTTTATCATCCACATAGCGCGGCGGCAGGAAGCCATCCGGATTTCCGTCAATCAGGTCTCCCTCCTTTTTCTGCTGGCTCTCCTGATCGTTCAGTTGATGATCGCGCCCATTCTGGCTTTTGAGCGGGATTATATCCTTTATATCTGGACGCTGCATCTGGATGAACTGTTCATTTTCATTCTGGTGGCCTGCGCGGAGCTGATTCTTATGCTTGACCAACGGGAATACACGGGAGAGTGAAGCAAATGACCAAAAACATCCATCGGGCAATATGGTATCTGTTTACAACCATGCTGTCTATTTTCAACATCTGCACGATTCAGATCTTTGACGGCTTCAACTGGCCGTTTTACGCGGTGACCGTAAATGCCCTCGCATCACTGGCCGGACTGATTTTTCACATCCACATAGAGGAACGTGCCCAGAAAAGCCCCCTGATGCTCACGACACGTATCCTGCTGCTGCTGAATTCTGTTTCGGTTTTCGTCATGATCGGCTTCAGCCTGTTTATTCTGAGCAGTCAATACCATAATCTTCTCAGCCCGGATGGGCACATTTCCTCTCCCGACCAGATAGACCGGCTGCTGGAGGAGTCAGGGAAAGACGTGCTCTTGCTCGAGACAGACGATCTGTACATCTATTATGCGGACTATAACGAGCTTGCTTATTCGGCGGGCAAAAGACCCTCCAAGCGTGAACAGGACATTCTGATCTGCGTGGCAGCCGCCTTCCAGTCCACCTATCAGTTGGGCTTCAGCCACGATAATATCGTAGGCTGGCACGCATCGGAAGGACAGCTTGAGCGCGGAAAACCGCAGGATAACCTGGGAGCCTTCACCTTCGTGGACGGAACAGCCCGTATCTGGGACACCGGCGAAGCGGAAGCAGCTGTCCGCGATGCGGCAGAGCGGGGCGGGATAGGATTCCAGCAATTTGTTGTCCTCTACGGCGGACAGCGAGGCAGCCATGGCAGCGATGAGTTCCGCTGCTATCGTGTGCTCGCGCTCCTGGGCGGGAGGGCATGTATTATCGACTCCCGTACCCAGATGCATTACGATGACTTTATTCTCGCCCTTGAGAAGCTTGGTGTTCAGGACGCGTTATACTGCGATATGGGAAGCGGATGGAACTATTCCTGGTATCGGGGAGAAAACGGGAAGGCCGTCGATATCATCGGCATTCCATGGCCGTTCTCTCACAACTGGCTTGTATTCGGAAAATGATGGGACAGGGGACGGTTCCTTGAACCGTCCCCTGTCCCATGTCCCATACCCTGTCCCACACGACAAGAGGGATAAAAAGGCTCGGACGGATTCGGAGCAGACGCTCCGCGCTCCGTCCCATATTGAACACAAGACCGAGGACGTGCAGAGAACAGTACTCTCTGCTGCAGTCCCCGGCCCTGTTTTCATTTTTTCTCTTTTACTCGATCAGCGATTTCAGGAACGCAATCGATTCCTCGTTGGCCTGGATGCTCTCCACCCAGTCGATATAGCTGGTGTTGAACACGTGCTGGAGCTTGTTCTCCTGCTGTTCGTACACATGGAACTCATGCTCGATGCCCTTCTCGGTCAGCCACTGGTCAAAGGCCACCGCCTGCTCATACAAAATCGCATCCTGCGGCGTCGTGATGATGAACATTTTCGGATAGGTCTCGGGATCGATCAGAGAGAAGAGATCGACCTCCTCCACGGCGCTGTCCATCAGCACCTCTTCGGTGATCCGCCCGGCCATGAACTTTTTGAAGCCGGAGCCGTTGACCAGATCCTCACGCAGCTCAAGGATATCCACCTCCGGGCAGGTGAGCACGCCGCCCCTGACGGTGTAGGACGGAGCGGTCAGGCCGAACTTCTCCTGCAGCTCCGGCTGGCTGAGTATGGTCATCGTAAGGTTGGCCAGATAGCCGCCAGCGCTGTCGCCGGTCATGACGACGCGGCTGAGGTCGAGGGCATACTCCCCGGCATGCGCATCGACCCAGGCGAGCGCGGCAAAGATGTCTTTCTCAATGTTCTGGAAGCTGCCCGCCGCGGGCATCAGCGTATAGTTGATGGACACAACATTGAAGCCGCTGTCCGCGAGGAGCTGGCTGTAGGGCTCGTCGTTGGCCTGATTGCCGCCGAAGAAACCGCCGCCGTGGATGCGGAGGATCACAGGCCGGGGCTCCGTGTCCGCAATAACGCCGTAGATATTCAGCAGGTGGGCGCTGTCGCCGTCGTCGATATAGGGGATATCGGCCGCGGCGGCAAGAGACGGCACCTCGTCGTCCGCAAAGGCGGCGATAGTCCCGCAGGCAGCAAACAAGGTCAGGCACAGGAGCAGCGAAAGCAGTTTTTTCATGGTTCTGTTTTCCTTTCGATTTATGCGGCGTCGGCCGTTTCGATCCCGGCAGCATCGCAGATGCTCCTATACACGAAGCTGCCAAAGGCATCCCGGCAGACCCCCAATGATTGGTATTTACATTATAGCAAAATCATAGGCAGGCGTCAAGCGTGCCTGGGACAGGGGATGCCTGGGACAGGGGACCCTGGGACGGGGGGACGGTTCCTTGTCCCGCTCTGTCACCTATTTTGAACACCTTGCGACAGCCGACTTCGAAACACCGGTCAAGCGGGAGATTTGCCTTACCGACAGGCCAGCATCAAGCAAACGTGATATGATTTCGTCTCGCTCCTGCAACGCAAGCTGCTGGAACGACGAAGCGCTTCGGAAGCCGGAGAGGCGCCGTACCATCGATTTGGCCTGTTCATCCGTTATTCCCGGTTTTCGAGGATTGATATCCAGAAGAGCATCGTCGTTCTTTTCGACAAGAAAAGCAAACAGGTCCTCTCGTTGGCCGACGAGGTCGACCGCCGTGTCCGCCGCGTAAAATCGCCAGAAAATGAGCACAGTCTTCTTCGTCTTCAAATAACTGTTGTTGATTGATTCCCCGCAGCATCACGTGGTATATGCCGGATTCGCTTTTCTTTCGCTGTGTTCGTGGCATTCGGATCCCCCCGACACCACTATAACGTTTAGCGGCGGGTTTTGTCAAGAAAAAGACGGGGCAGAGAACCGTCCCTCTGTCCCACCACCCCACCGTCCCCTGTCCCACACATGTTTTTTCACAATTACCACTTTTATCCTTGAATCCTTGCCCGCGTTGTGTTATACTGCGTAATGGTGGATAGTATTCTGTGATCGTAACAGATTTTGATTATCGTATTGAAGGAGCGGTTTCATTGAAGCGCAGTAAGGTTTCCAACAACGTCATCCGTCGTCTTCCGCGTTATCTGCGCAAGTTAGACGAGCTGACAGAGGCCGGTATCAGCCGCATCTCCTCCTCTGATATGGGCCAGCAGTTGGGACTCACGCCCTCTCAGATCCGCCAGGATCTCAGCTGCTTTGGCGGCTTCGGCCAGCAGGGCTACGGCTACAGCGTCCCCGCGCTGCGTGAGCAGATCGCGGCGATCCTCGGTATGGATCGCGGCTATCGGGCCATCCTGATCGGTGTCGGCAACATCGGCCACGCATTGATCGATAACTTTTGCTTCAGTGACTGGGGTGTGACCCTCTCCGCCGCGTTCGACGTAAAGAGCGAGCTGATCGGTTCGAGCCTCAACGGCACCGCCATCTACTCGATGGACGAGCTTGAGCGCTATCTGGAGGAAAATCCCGTCGATATCGCCGTGCTGACCGTTCCGAAGGACGCGGCCCTGCCCGTGACCGAGCGTCTGATCGCCGCCGGCATCGACGCGATCTGGAATTTCACCAACATCGAGCTGACAGGACCCGACAGCGATGTCCTGGTCGAAAACATCCACTTTTCCGACAGTCTGCTGAGTCTGAGCTATTATATCTCCGAGCGCCGGGACGAGCAGCAGACCAAATAGCTTGCTTCATTCTATCTTCCTTTCATAAAACGATCGCCGGTACGGTCCCAAAAGGCCTGCCGGCGATCACGCTTTTGTATTATTTATTTATTCAGTGCTGCGCTTTCTTCAACTGCTGCGTATGCAGCCGCTCGGGTACAGGGCCAAACGGCGTGTTGAGCTGCTTCATGGCCCGGACATAGAGGAACAGCAGGATCGAATCGGCAAAGATCCAGGCCGCGGGGTTGGCGTAGCAGACAGCGTCGAAGCCGAAGCGGGAGACGAAGCCGAAGGCGACACCCACGCGGGCCACCAGCTCGAACACACCGGCCAGCATGGCCTGGCGCGAGTAACCCATCCCCTGCAGGCCGTTGCGGAAAATATAGATGACCGCGAGCGCCGGGTAGAAAAGGCTCTGGATGATCAGGTACTGCTCCAGCAGCCGCATGACAGCGACCTCTCCGGAGTCGATGAACAGTGTGGCGATCGTGGTGCCGAAAAAGGCGTTCACCAGGATAGCAAAGACGCAGTAGGTGCCGTCGAGCAGGCACATATCGGCGATCCCCTGGCGGATACGCCTGGGCTGGGCCGCGCCAAGGTTCTGACCGCAGTAGGTGGCCATACCCATGCCGCTGGTGTCGAGCGGTGCCTGAACGATGTTGTGGACGCGCGAGGCGGCCGACACGGCGGCGACCGCCGAGGCGCCGAGACCGTTCACCGCGCTCTGCAGGATGATCGAGCCGACAGCCGTGATGGAAAACTGCAGTCCCATCGGCACGCCGACCGAGAGGATATATTTGCTGCTGCGCCAGGAGAAGGCAAGCTCGTCTTTGGTCAGACGGAGCATCGGCTGCTTTTTGTAGATGAACTGCAGGCACAGCAGGCCGCTGAGCAGCTGCGAGAGCACCGTTGCCCAGGCCGCGCCCTCGACGCCGAGCCCCAGGAACTTCATAAACACGATATCGAGCACCACGTTCACAGTCACAGCTGCCATCAGGAAGTGCAGCGGCGTGCGGCTGTCGCCGATGGCGCGCAGCACCGCGCTCGTCAGGTTGTAGAGGATCGTGGCGCCGGTGCCCATAAAGACGATGAAAATATAGGTGTAGGCGTCGTCAAAGAGCTCCGCCGGGGTATTGGTCCAGCGCAGGATGTCGTCGGTCAGAAAGAAGGTCAGCGCGGTGATCAGCGCCGAAAAGCCCAACCCCAGCCAGACGAGCTGTCCGCAGCGGCGCTTGAGCCCCTCGATGTCACTGGCGCCGAAGCTCTGCGACACCGGAATCGCAAAGCCCGAGCAGATCCCGAGCGCGAAGCCGAGGATCAGAAAGCTCAGTGCTCCGGTGGAGCCCACAGCAGCGAAGGCCTTCACGCCAAGGATACGGCCGACCAGGATCGAGTCGGCCAGATTATAAAACTGCTGGAACAGATTCCCCACGAGCAGCGGCGCGCAGAACGCTAAAATGCGTCTCAGGGGAGAGCCAGTTGTCATATCGTTCGTCATAGATAGAATCTCCTTTCCCACAGGAAGTTCACCTTGCTGTCCTGTGTGGAGCCATCATTTTAAACTTTTTCGCGGGAAAAGCAAGAGGGAGAATCACCAAATCGCTTATGCAAAACCGCCAACTGGCAGCTTCCATTTTCGTACAAACAGCACAAAAACAAGCTGTTTCTGAAGAATCTTAACCAGTTGTCAAACAATCTACAAGAAAAAAGCTTGCAATGCGTCCACGGATGCGATACCATAGATATAATAAAGGCAATACCGCAAATTAAGGCGAGAGTGAATCCTGAGAAAATTTGGGCGTAGGGTCTGATGATGGCACTTTTTCGCAGGAATACTTAAGTGAGCTTCCAAATCTTTGATTTGGCTAAGCGAACTTATGCATAGCTGAAGGCGAATTGTGCGGTATTGCCTAAAGAAACGCACCTGAAACGCCGGCTTCTGAAAGGAGTTTTTCACTATGAAATGTCCCCGCTGCGGCCATGATATGACACCGGATACCCACCGCAAATACCCTCTGCAGATGTGCTACAACTGCGGCTACTCCGTCGACCCCTATAAAAACGGCGAGAGCCCCGTTGCCGCTGTCAATTTCTCGTATATCAAGACACTGGGTGAAGAGGATCTCGCTGCCTACATGGCCAAGGGGCTCGGCGTGGACGAGAAAACACTGCTCGCCTGGCTGAAGGACACGGCTGTATAAGTGTCGGCTTTCCTCACTATTCGGTAATAGCGTAGGGGCGGCTATAAGCCGCCCGCGCGGAGCAAACGAATACATACGGATTCGCCCGTGCGAAGTGCAAAGAAAGACCGGTTCTTGCCGGGCGGCTATTAGCCGCCCCTACGGCTGTTTGATAAGCCGGGCAAACCCGGTACCCAAATTATACTTTATATTCATAGAGGTACACTATGGAACAGAGCACCGGAAAGCTGTATATTGTCGCGACACCGATCGGAAACGCGAAGGATATGTCCCCGCGCGGCGTGCAGATCCTGACGGACGCGGACATCATCGCGGCCGAGGACACGCGGCGCTCGATGGTGCTGCTCAATCTGCTGGGCGTGAAGAACAAGCTGGTCTCGAACCACAAGTTCAACGAGTACGGCAAAGCCAAATATTTTGTGGGAGAGATGCTCGCAGGCAAATCGGTCGCCGTGATCACCGACGCCGGGACCCCCTGCATCTCCGACCCCGGCAACGAGCTGATCCGCGCCGCCGTTGAAAACGGCATCCCGGTCATCGGTGTGCCGGGCTGCTGCGCGGCCGTCACGGCGCTGTCGGTCTCGGGCTTTGATCTGTCAAGCTTTTTGTTTTACGGCTTCTTCCCGCGCGAGAACGCCGACCGCCGCCGTCTCTTAGAGGAGATGCGCCGCGCCGACACGAAGACCTTCTCCTTCTATGAGAGTCCCAAGCGTATCATGGATCTGCTGGACTTTTTCATCGCCGAAGAGGTCGGCTGTCGGCTGTGTCTCTGTAACGACCTGACAAAGGTGCACGAGCGCGCCTACCGCGGCAGCGCGGCCGAGGTCAGGGAGGAGCTCCTGGCGCGCGGCAACTGGGACAAGGGCGAGTACGCGCTCTCCGTCGAGCTCTGCGAGGACTACCGCTTCCGCAAGGCCGAGCACACCGTGACCGCCGAGGCCATGCTGGTCGATGCCATGCTGCAAGGGGATCTGAACGCGAAAGACGCCGTCGCCGCCGTGCTGGGCGATCCCAACAACTCCTACAGCAAAAACGAACTCAAGACGGCGGCGCTGCATCTGAAAAAGCTGTTTGCATAATTATGCCGAAATCCACGGAATCAAGCATCTATTTTTCGGTGCATTCGTGAATGCAAATCACGATTTCTTTTGTTGACTTTTGAATAGAATCTTGTTAAAATGAGTCGTCTCAATTGGATCGGAGTATCCAAAGCAAGATGCGACCGCTGACGGGATTTATCCCCGAGGCCAAGGCCATACGGACAGCCGGGTCGAATGCCGATGGGCCGCGCGTGCGGCGGCAACTGCGGTTGCCTTATTGATTGAGTTAAAAGCTCAAGTTTTATAAGTTGGTTACTATAAACCAGTGCCGTAAGGCATACAGCTTGTGAAATGGTCAATAAGAGTTGGTAAAGATATCTTTGCTTTCAACGCTCTTGAGAAAACCAGTTGGGATTTGTTTTACCCGCCCTTTTGCGGGAAGAAAAACCGTCCTATGCAGGTGATGTATGCCGCGCGCATACATCACTTTTTTTGTTTCCGAGGTGCGGTATGAAAAAGATCATCGAGCTGAGAGACGTGTGTAAGTCCTTTGACGGCGAATTGGTGCTCGACCACATCAATCTGGATATCTATGATAACGAGTTTCTGACGCTGCTTGGCCCCTCGGGCTGCGGCAAGACCACGACGCTGCGGCTGATCGGCGGCTTTGAGACCGCGGATCAGGGCGACATTGTCTTCATGGGCGAGACGATCAACCATGTACCGCCGCATAAACGCAACGTCAACACCGTTTTTCAGCGCTATGCCCTGTTCCCGCACCTGAACGTGTTTGAAAACGTGGCCTTCCCGCTGCGCGAGCAGCGCGTGCCGAAGGCCGAGATCACCGCGCGCGTCGAGGAGATGCTCAAGCTGGTGGCCCTCTCGGGCTTTGAGAAGCGCTCGGTCACAAGTCTCTCGGGCGGGCAGCAGCAGCGCGTGGCGATCGCCCGCGCTCTGATCAGCCGCCCGAAGGTGCTGCTGCTCGACGAGCCGCTCGCCGCGCTCGACCTCAAGCTGCGCAAGGACATGCAGAAGGAGCTCAAAACCATCCAGAAGGCC